>NZ_JAKEDU010000005.1 GCF_021462405.1 Thermus tengchongensis
TCTTAAGGCCTGGACCGAGGGGCGCGGCCCCTTACAGCCCAGCCCTAAGCCCTTCCACCAGCTTTGGCAGGAACTCAAGGAGTAAGGCCATGGACGCCAAATCCCGCATCCTAAGCCGCATACGGCATGCCCTCAAGGACAAGCCCAAGGCCCTTCTCCCCGAACACCCTCACCCCGCCTTTTCCCAAGATGCCATGGAGCTTTTTCTAAAACGCCTAACGGAGAACGGGGCCGAAGGCCACCTCGTGGATAAGGAAGGGGCCAGAAAGCTCCTTGCCGACCTGGCCCAGGGGCTTCCCGGGGCCGCTTACGGCAAGGGGATTCCCGATGCCTTCCGCCTTCTGCCGGAGCTTCCTCCCGAAGAGGCCCCCTTAGGGGTGTCCTGGGCCCTCTTCGCCGTGGCGGAAACGGGGACGGTGGCCCTCTCCTCGGAGGACGGGAGGAGGACCCAGCTCTTACCCCCCGTTCACCTGGTCCTGGTGGAGGAAAAAAGGGTCTACCCCAGTCTCCTCGAGGCCTTCTTGGACCTGAAATCCCTTCCCAGCGCCCTGGGCCTCCACTCCGGCCCCTCCAAAAGCGCGGACATTGGCCAGGTGATGGTGAAGGGCGTGCATGGCCCTGGGAGGCTGGTGGTGGCGGTGCTTCAGGGCACCTGGTAGGCGGGGGGTGGGGAAAGCCTCCTCACGTTCAGACGAAGCCCACCCTCATCCCGCACGAAGATGGGCCACCACACGAAGCTGGCCCGACCAGCGATGGCTTGCACGGGCACCGGCCCAAAGGTGCGGGAGTCCTCCGACCCCCCCAGGGTGCGGTTATCCCCCATGACGAAGTAGTACCCCTCCTTCAGGCGGATTTTCCCCACTTCGCAGGCCTCGGTGAGGTGGCTTCGGGCCAAGACCTCTTGGGAAGGGGGTAGAAGCATCTCCTTAAGAGGCTTCAAGTAGGCGGGCAGAAGCTCCACGGGGAAATCCCCTTGCTGGGTGAGGATCCGGGTCATGCGCCCGTCCTTGTAGCACACCCCGGGAAAGGAGTCAGGCCAAGGGGCGATACGGTCGGTGATGTGCCTTTCGTCCAGGGGCATGCCGTTCACATACACCACCCCCCGCTCCACATAGACCTCGTCTCCCGGCACCGCCACGATGCGCTTGATGAAGAAGGCCCTGAAGCTAAAGCCCAGGACGGGAAAGCGGGCGGTGGCGTTGGGGGTGCCCTCGGGGGGTTTCAGGATGGCGATCTCCCCCCTTCGCCACTCCATCAGGCCAAAGCGCACCAGCCAGGTCTCCCACTTGGGCACCAAAACCCGCTCCCCGTTTTGCAGGGTGGGAAACATGCTTTGCCCCACCACCCCCACGGTGGTGAAGACGAAGGTGGTGACCAAAAACGCCACCAGGAGCGCTTCTCCCACCTGGCGGAACCACTCCTTGAAAAGATAGTCCCAAAACGCCTTCATACCCCTCCTACTCTACCCCCGATCGCCTGTCTTGCCGCCTTGCGCCCCGCCTCCACGATCTCCTCTAGACGGCGGAAGTCCTCTATGCCCACCCCAGCCAGGGGAGGCCTTACGTACACCTCCGGGGCATACAGGGTGAGGCGGAGGGAGGTGAGGTGGAGCTGCATGAGGTCCACCGCCCGCCGGGCCAGGGCCAAGAGGCCTCTGGGAGCCCCTGCCACCTCCCGCTCCGGGGTCACGTCCACGGCCCAGACCTCCGTGGCCCCCAGGAACCGGGCAGCATCCACGGGAAGGTTGTCCAGGACCCCGCCGTCAAAAAGGAGCCGGCCCTCCCGCTCCACCGGGGCAAGAAGCCCAGGATAAGCGGCGGAGGCCAGGATGGCGCTGGGCAGGTCCCCCTGGGTAAGGAAGACAAGCCGCCCCGAAACCACGTCCACGGCGGTGACCGCCAGGGGTTTCTTCAGCCCGTCAAAGCTCTTGGGCAGGTGTTCCGCTAGGAAGTCCAGAAGCTTTCGCCGGGAAAAGATCCCCTCCCGGGGCGAAAAGCCCAAAAGGCCAAGCCAAGGGGTCCGGCGGGCCAGGGCCAGCATCTCCTCCGGGGTCTTTCCGGCGGCGAAAAGCGCCCCCACGATGGCCCCCATGCTGGTCCCCGCCACCACCTGGAAGTCCAGGCCCGCCTCCAGGAAGACCTCGAGGGCCCCGAGGTGGGCAAGCCCCCTGGCCCCCCCACCGGAAAGCGCCAAACCGCGCACGCCAAAATCCTAACGGCTTCTGGGTGAAAGAGGTGAGGGATATAGTGGAGGCGGTGAGCCTAGCGGGGAGGGTCCTTCTGAACCGATACCGGGTGGTGCGCCCCTTGGGCCGGGGCGCCCTGGCCACCGTCTACCTGGCCTTCGACCGCTTCGGCACCCCTTACGCCCTCAAGGTCTTCCCCATGGGGTCCGAGGCCAGGCGGAACCGGGAGTTCTGGGTGGGTAGGCAGCTTTCCCACCCCAACCTGAACCCGGTCCTGGAGAGCCTGGACCTCGAGGAAGGCCCCGCCCTCCTCCTGGCCTACGCCCCCGGTGAGGAGATGGGGCGCTGGATGGGGCGCCGCCCCGAGCGCCCTAGGGCCTTATACGTCTTCCGCCAACTCCTCCTGGCCTTGGCCCACATGCACGGCAAGGGCCTGGTGCACCGGGACGTGAAACCGGAGAACATCATCGTGGCGGGGACGGACGAAGCCCGGTTGGTGGACTTTGACCTCTCGGGGCCGGCCCTCGAGGCCTTCAAGAAACCCTTAAGGGTGGGCACCCTTCCCTACCTGGCCCCCGAACAGGTCCTGGGGCAAAGCCCTGGTCCCGAGGCGGATGTGTACGCCGCGGGCATCATCCTGTACTGGATCCTCTCCGGGGAACATCCCTTTGTGGGTGGGCCGGAGGAAGTCCTCCTCGGCCACCTCCAGGAACCCGTTCCCCCTGTCCCCGGTCTAACCCCCGTCCAACAGGCCTACCTGGAACGCCTCCTGGCCAAATCCCCTAGGGAACGCTTCCCCTCGGCAAAGGAGGCCCTCGAGGGGTTCCCCTTTCCCTGAAATGGCTTCCTGTTGGATCCTCTCCACCCTTCTGGGCTCCGTCCTCTCGGGCACCGTGGTGGCTAACCGGAAAACGACTACCTCCGCTTCCTAAGTACCCCGTCGTGGCTTGCGCCACGACGGGGGCCCCAAAGAGGCCATGAGCACGCCACTTTGGCTTTGGCCGGTGGGGCAACCTTTGCGTGCGGGTACTTAGGAGGGAGGGGGGCGGTGGGCCAGCTGGAGGTAAAGGGGGATTCCGAGGGGCTCCTTTTGGACGGGCTGGGCCTTAAGTACCCCGTCGTGGCTTGGGCCACGAAGGGGTACTTAGCCCTCAGCGGGCATAGGCCCCGTTGGCCAAAAAGGTGAGGATGCCCGCAAGGAGCCCCTGGGCCACCTTCTCCCGGTAAGTGGGGTCGGCAAGCCGCCTTCCCTCCACCGGGTGGTCCCCGAAGCCTATTTCCACCAACACGGCGGGCACCTTGGCGTAGCGAAGCACGAAGAAATCGCCGGGGAAGGTTCCCCGGTAGGGGCTCCCCGTGGCCTGAGAAAGCTTCCTCCCCAGGGTTTCCGCCAGGCGCTGGCTATAGCGCTGGTTGGCCTGGGCCACGATGTCAAAGAGGATCCTCTCCGCCACGGTGCGGGCCTCCTGGGTCAGGCGCCGCCCCAGCTCCCCTCCGCCGTTTTCCCGGATCACCTGAGCCAGAACCCCTGGGCTCTGGGCCTGGCCAAAGTAGAAGACCTCCACCCCTTGGGCAGTGCGGGTAGGGGAAGCGTTGACGTGGATGGAGATGAAAAGGTTTACCTGGGAGCTGTCGGCCAGGGAGGCCCGGCGGGAAAGATCTTCCCGCTTGTCCGGGGAAAGGTGCATATCCCGATCCCGGGTAAGGCGCACCTCTATCCCCTCCTGCTCCAGAAGGCGCTTAAGGCGCAAGGCCACATCCAGGACCACCTCCTTTTCCACCGCGTACCCCACCATCCCCGGGTCCACCCCCCCGTGGCCGGGGTCTAGAAGAACCACGGGCTTGGGAGGCTTGGGCGGCCGGTTGCGGGGTGGGTCCACGTTTGCCTGGGCCGGCTTGGCCGGGGTGGAGGCCTCCTTTTTCAAGCTCAGGTCCACCACCAACCGCTCCGGGTCGGAATAGCGGCGCACCGTGGCCTCCACTGCCCCCTTCAAGCGCACCAAAACCCGTACCTGCCCCTCCTCGGGCACCGTCTGCACCGAGGCCACCTCGGAAGAGTTCACCACCTGATCCAAGGGAGCTGCCTTTACCCCCTTCAGGATCAGGACCAGCAGGCCATTCTCCTGGGAAAGCGTGTGCTGTACCTCTTTAGAGGGCAGATCAAAGACCAAGCGGGTGAAGCCCTCGTGCACCCCTATGCGGGGAAAAGCTAAGGCCAGGCTCCATAACCAGACGCCAACCAAAAGAAATACCCGCATCTACGCCCATTCTAGCGGGAAAAGTTAAAGCTTGATAAAATCCGGCTCATGACGAAGAGGGTCGTGATCCATCATCTGGTAGGCCACCGCTTCCTGGGGGTGAACGAGCAAGGGGACAAGGTGATGATCGACGGGGATCAGCCCGCCACCGGCCCCCGCCCCATGGAACTTCTCCTCATGGCCCTAGGAGCCTGCACCGCCTACGACGTGGTGGACATCATGAGGAAGAAGAAGCAACCCCTGGCCCGCTACCGGGTGGAGGTGGAGGGGGTGCGGGCGGAAACCCACCCCCGGCGCTACACCCACATCACCGTCACCCACATCGCCTCAGGGCCCAACGTGACCCTGGAGGCCCTCGAGCGTGCCGCCCACCTCTCCCACACCAAGTACTGCTCCGTCTCTGCCAGCCTCAACGCCGAGATCGCCGTGAAGGTGGTGCTGGAGCCCTGGGAAGAAGGCCAAGAGGCCCAAGGCTAAGCGCCATGCTCCTGGCCATAGACATCGGCAACACCTCCACGGTCTTGGGGGTTTTTTCCGGGGAAGACCTCGTGGCCCACTTCCGCATCCACACCGATCGGATGCGCATGGAAAGCGAGTACCGGGTGATGCTACGCAACCTCTTCGCCTTAGAAAACCTTCCCCCTCCCAAGGCCGCCCTCCTCTCCAGCGTGGTACCCCCGGTGGAGCGGGAGATGAAGGAGGCCATCGAGAGGCTCTTCGGCATACGGGCCCAGGTGGTGGATGCTGAGGCCACGGGGCTAGAGATCGTCATAGACAACCCCCGGGAGGCCGGCACGGACCGCCTGGTGAACGCCGTGGGCGCCTTGGGCTACCCTAGCCCCACGGGGCGCTACATCGTGGTGGACTTCGGCACCGCCACCACCTTCGACCTGGTGGAGGCCCCGAACCGCTACCTGGGCGGGGCCATCACCATCGGCCCCCAGACCGCCGCCGACGCCCTGGCCGCCCGCACCGCCAAACTCCCCCGCATAGACCTGGTCCCCCCCGCCCAGGTGGTGGGCAAAAACACCCTGGACGCCCTGCGCTCGGGCCTGGTTCTGGGGTACGCCGCCTTGGTGGAGGGCATGGTGCGCCGCTTCAAGGAGGAAGCCGGGGAAGCCCTGGTGATCGCCACCGGCGGCTTTGCGGCAACCCTCAAGGACCTCTGCCCCTCCTTCGACGTGGTGGACGAAGACCTCACCCTGAAGGGGCTTCTGCGCATCCACAAGGGGCAAGGGTAAACCAGTACACCCACCGCCCCTCCTCAAGGAGAAGGCTGTACCTGTGTCCCTCCACCCGGTAGCACCCCAGGTCCCGCCAGAGGCCGGACCGCTCCCGGAGGAAAACCCTTAAGGGGGTTCCCGCCTGTTGGGCCAAAAGAAGCCGGAGGTTTCCCCCTGTGGGCTCTTGGTTTCCCCGCTTGCCCTCCCCCTGGTAGAGGATGCGGCCATCGGGCAAGAAAACATTCCGGTACCCCGACTCCCCCCGGTCCACCAAGAGGCTCTGCCGACCAATCCCCTTCCGGGTCCGGTGGTAGGCGAAAACCTCGCTCCAGCTCAAGCTTGACACCGCCCTTTCCCCCGGCTATCATCCTAAGTGCCCGGTCGGATGCCCCCGACCCGGCAACAACCCAAGGCCCCGTGGTGTAGTTGGTTAACACACCCGCCTGTCACGTGGGAGATCGCGGGTTCGAGTCCCGTCGGGGCCGCCAGGCCGAGGTAGCTCAGTTGGTAGAGCATGCGACTGAAAATCGCAGTGTCGGCGGTTCGATTCCGCCCCTCGGCACCAGGGTGAAAGCAGGCCACCCTCGTTTTGAGGGTGGCTCCTTTTTTCCACCCTGACCTTCCCTTCGTTTTTGCTACACTAGCTCTGAAGGGGGTGGGAACCTGAAGCAAACCTCTCCTCTGGGATTCCGGGTGGGTATTCAGGATAAAGATTTTCGGCGCTGAAGGCATTCATTACTAGGTATTGCCGGTGAATTTACGGGGTAAATTCAAAAGGCTGTATTGGGCAAGCCGCGCCGGGCATCTCTGCCCCGCGGCTCCCTTTATTTTCTGAAGAGCATTCCCCCAAACCCGGAAGGTTCCCCCCTTGCTCCCCAGGGTACTACCCAGCTGGCCAGGGATGTGCTAGGCTGGGTAGTGTAAATCTGACTCACTCCCAAAAATTGTTAGGGTAATGGCGATTTTCACCGTTCTGATACCTATTCTTTCCCTCTTGACAGTATTGACAGACCCCCCCTAAAGTGAAAGACAAGCAAACGGGGCCGAACCCCCGGAAGCGGAAGAAAAGGAGGGATGAAGATGAAGAAGCTCATCACTAAGGTTCTGGCGCTTTTCGGCTCTTTGGTGGCTCTGGGACTGGCGGCTGGGGCAACAGCGCACTGGAAGTAAAAACGGCCACGCGCTGGCCGTTTTTTCGTTTGGGTCCCCTTCTCCAGGGGGCCTTGTGCTATCCTAAGGGCCGTATGCTCCAAAAGCTCCGCCGTCTGGAACTCCCCCCGCCCCGGGTGCTGGCCTTCATCCTTGGGGTTTTTGCCATCTTTTTGCTGCTGGAGGGCTACCTCATCGCCCGCCACGGGTTCCACCTTCCCCCGCCCGGGCTGGGCTGGTTTGACCTCCTCTTCTGGGCGGCCCTGGTCTTCTGGAGCGTGCGGGTGGAGATCCGCCTGCCCCTAAGCGCCAGCATGAGCCACCTCTTCCTCTTCGCCCTGGCCCTGGTGGTCCTCACACCCCCCTGGTTCGCCCCTCTGGTGGTTTTCCTTTTCCAGCCGAGCGACAACCTCTGGTACAAGCAGCTCTTCAACCGCTCCCAGGACGCCCTGGCCACCCTGGCCGCCGCCCTGGTCTGGCAGTTTTTCCAGAGCAACCCCCTCTACCTGGGGACGCTTAACCTGAGCGCTGGGGTGGGAATAAGCTTAGCATCGGTTGCCCTTTTTTTGGTCAACATAAGCCTGGTCACCTTTGTCATCCACCTAGCCAATGGCACCCCCTTGCGGGAAGTCTGGAAGAAGAACTTCGGCTGGCTCGCCGCTAGCTACTTTCTCCTCTCCCCCGTGGCCCTCCTCCTGGCCCGGGCCTACGAGACCCCCCTCCTCGGGGGCTGGGGGGGGTGGACGGTCCTCTTCTTCCTGGTCCCCCTCTACTACAGCCGCTTCTACTGGGACGAGAAGGTGCGCCTGGAGCAGGCCTTTGACGCCACCCTGGAGGTGCTGATGCACGCCCTGGAGGCCAAGGAGCCGGAAACCCGCATGCACTCCGAGCGCGTGGCAGAAATCGCCAAGGACCTGGCCCGGGCCCGCTACGGGGACGAGGCCAAGGCCATGGAGATCTACCGGGCCGCCCGCCTGCACGACATCGGCAAAATCGGCATCCCCGAGGCCCTCCTCCTCAAGCCCGATAAGCTCACGCCCAAGGAGTACGAGGTGGTGCAAAGCCACACCACCTTGGGCGCCCAGCTCTTGAAGCCCGCGGAGAAGGTGGCCTTTGGCCCCGTGGTCTACAACGTGATCCTCCACCACCACGAGCGCTGGGACGGGCGGGGCTACCCCAAGCGCCTTGCCGGGCACGAAATCCCGGAGGAAGCCCGCATCGTGGGCCTGGCCGACGCCTACGAGGCCATGACCGCAGGCCGCCCTTACCGCAAGGCCAAGTCCTCGGAGGAAGCCCTTCAGGAGGTTCAGGACCTCTCCGGCATCCAGTTTGACCCCAGGCTGGTGGAGCTTTTCACCCAGCTTTGGCACCAAAACCCCCTGTGGCGCGACCGCGAAGCTTACCTCAAGGCAAAGGAGGGATCGGTATCACGCTTTACCTTGCCGCAGCTCTATTTGGCATCGGACTCGCCCTCGCCCTCGGAGCCAGACCCAAGGACCTCGGGGGAATAGAGCTAAGGGCGCCCTGGGCCTTCCTCCTGGCGGCGCTGGCGGAGGGTAGCCTTGCGTACGGCACCTACCGGGGCCTCTTCCAGCCCGAGTGGGCCGGGCCTCTGGCCAAGCTCCTGGTGCTGGCCCTGGTGGGCTATGGGCTTTACCAGAACCAGCACCTGAAAAGCCTCTACCTGGTGCTTTTCGGCCTTCTTCTGAACACCCTGGTCATCTTCGCCAACGGGGGGCATATGCCCGTGAGCCTGGCCGCCTTGGAGCGGGCGGGGCTCGAGGGGTGGGAGGAGATCCTAAGGGAGCGCCGGGACGCGGTGCACACCCTCCTGGACGAGAACACCCGCCTCCCCTTCCTGGGGGACGTGATCGCCCTGCCCCCCTTGCGCAAGGCGGTGAGCCCGGGGGACCTCTTCATTCTGGCGGGAATCGTTGGGGTGGTGGTGGAAGGAGCCCTAAGGGCCGGGGGAAGACGGCTTCCTAGGCGTCAGGCGGCCTTTAGGGTACTGGTTTTTCTCCTGCTGGTCTGGCTTTTACTTACCCTCCGCACCTGAGCCCAGCCTCTTCACGGCTTGGTGTAGGGTATATTCCCAAGAAGGGGGCTTACCCCTAAGTCCGGAGGCAACATGGCGTACCGCATCTGCTTGATTGAGGGAGATGGCATCGGCCACGAGGTGGTCCCCGCGGCCCGAAGGGTGCTGGAGGCCACAGGACTACCTTTGGAGTTCGTGGAGGCCGAAGCTGGCTGGGAAACCTTTGAGCGAAGAGGGACTTCCGTGCCCGAGGAGACCGTGGAGAAAATCCTCTCCTGTCAAGCCACCCTTTTTGGTGCAGCTACAAGCCCTACCCGCAAGGTGCCTGGTTTTTTTGGGGCCATTCGCTACCTGCGCCGCCGGCTGGACCTCTATGCCAACGTGCGCCCCGCTAAAAGCCGCCCCGTCCCAGGAAGCCGTCCTGGGGTGGACCTCGTCATTGTACGGGAGAACACCGAGGGGCTTTACGTGGAGCAGGAACGGCGCTACCTGGATGTGGCCATTGCCGATGCGGTGATCTCCAAGAAGGCTAGCGAACGCATCGGCCGCGTGGCCTTGAAGATCGCGGAAAGCCGACCCCGCAAAACCCTGCACATCGCCCACAAGGCCAATGTGCTCCCCGTGACCCAAGGGCTTTTCCTGGATACGGTGCGGGAGGTGGCCAAGGACTATCCCTTGGTGAACGTGCAGGACATCATCGTGGACAACTGCGCCATGCAGCTGGTCATGCGCCCCGAACGCTTTGACGTGATCGTGACCACCAACCTTCTGGGGGACATCCTTTCCGATCTGACCGCGGGCCTAGTGGGCGGCCTGGGCCTGGCCCCTTCCGCCAACATCGGGGACACCACTGCGGTTTTTGAGCCCGTGCACGGTTCCGCCCCCGATATCGCCGGCAAGGGGATCGCCAACCCCACCGCCACCATCCTCTCTGCGGCCATGATGCTGGAGTACCTGGGGGAGAAGGAAGCCGCCAAAAAGGTGGAGAAGGCGGTGGACCTGGTATTGGAAAGGGGCCCCCGCACCCCGGACCTGGGGGGAACCGCCACCACGGAAACCTTTACCAAAGCAGTGGTGGAAACGCTAAAGGCCCTTTAAGGCTTTCGCCTGAGCGCCCCTCGAGGGGAGGTCCTCGAGGGGTGCAAGTTTTTCTCGGGGCAGATACAGCCAAAGGCGAAGGAGTACATGCTAGCGAGCACCTCTTCCCTATTCCAGGTAAGACCGTGTATACTGCAAGCAGGTTCGCTTATGGCTTACGGTGGCTACACCGCCCTGTTTTAAGGAGGCAACGTGCTTTCCGGTTTGAGCAAGCTATTTAAACCCCGCGTGGAGGCGCTAGGCCTGGAGATCGGCGCCGCCAACCTCAAACTGGTGGAACTCTCCGGAAATCCTCCCGCCCTCAGGGCCCTGGCCGCACGGCCCACTCCCCCGGGAATGCTGGTGGAAGGGGTGATCGCCGAACCCCAGGCCCTGGCCCAGGAACTCAAGGAACTTCTCGCCGAAGCCCGGACCAAAAAGCGCTACGTGGTCACCGCCGTACCCAATCCCAGCGTGATCCTGCGCACCCTTCAGGTGCCCAAGATGCCCCTCAAGGAGATGGAGGAGGCGGTTCGCTGGGAAGCGGAGCGGTACATCCCCTTCCCCATCGACGAGGTGGTCCTGGACTTCGCCCCCTTGGATCCGTTAGCCGAGGCAGCCGAGGGGGAACAGGTGGAGGTGATGGTGGGGGCAGCCCGCCAGGAAGCAGTGGCCTCCTTGCTGGAAGCCTTGCGGGGAGCAGGCCTGACCCCCATCATTTTGGATGTCAAACCCTTTGCCGGGCTTTATCCCCTGGAAGCCCAGCTCAGCAGCGACCCGGAAGGGATTTCCGTGGCCGTGGAGATCGGGGCAGAAAGCACCAGCCTGGTCCTCCTTAAGGGCGACCGTCCCTTGGCGGTGCGGATCCTCACCCTCTCCGGCAAGGACTTCACCGAAGCCATTGGGAAAAGTTTTGGCCTGGACTTCCTCACCGCCGAGGAGGTAAAGCGCACTTATGGCCTCGCCACCATCCCCACTGAGGACGAGGAGCTTCTTCTAGACTTTGACGCCGAGAGGGAGCGGTACAGCCCTGGCAAAATCTACGACGCCATCCGGCCCGTCCTGGTGGAACTTACCCAGGAGGTCCGCCGGAGCCTGGAATTTTTCCGGGTTCAACTGGGGGACGTGCAGCCGGAGGTAGGGTACCTCTATGGCGGGGGCAGCCGGCTTAGGGGCCTGGCCACCCTGCTCACCGATACCCTGGGGGTCAACTTCACCGTCCCCGACCCCTGGCAGGGCATCCAGGTGGACCCCAAACGCTTTGACCTGGAGAAGATAAGGGATATGGGGCCCGAGTTTCTGGTGCCCGTGGGCCTGGCCCTACGGGGGGTGATGCCCCTTGATTAGGCTTAACCTTCTCCCCAAAAACCTGCGCCGCCGCATTGAACCGGGCTGGTGGCGTCTGGCAGCGGGGGCCTTCGCCCTACTGACCCTCTCCCTTTTGGGCTTTCTCCACTACACCGCCTACACCGAACTCACCCTGGCCAAGCAGGAAAGGGATGCTCTAAAAGCGGAGGTGGAGGCCTTAAAACCCTTCATCGCCGAACAAAACCGCCTCCAGCAGGAGAGAAAGGCCCTCGAGGCCCTCCTTGCCATCCGGGAAGGCCTCAAGAAGAACTTCGTCCCCTGGTCTGAGTATCTGGCGGCCTTTATCCGGCAAATCCCCCAGCAAGGTGGACGCTTCCCCGTGGCCCTGCGCTCCGTGAGTACCCGGGCCATTCCCGAGGACGAGGCCAACCGGATGGCTCAAGCCGGAACCTATGACGGCAAAAGGGTGCAGGTGGAGTTCACCGTACAGGGGGAGGCGCTGAACCAAAACGCTCTGGTGAGCTTCGTGCGGGCCTTTGAAACCTCGCCCCGATTCGGCATAGAGTTCCAGGGGGCTTCCCTGGACCAGAACCGGGGGCTTTACACCTTCAGCGCCCGGGTGGGTTTGGTGGGAGGTGGGGAAAGTGCTCGCTAGGCTGGGACAGCGGGAGTGGGCCCTGATCGCCATCGCCCTCACCTTGGTGGTGGCCCTCCTCTGGTACTTCCTCCTCATCGTCCCCATGCGCCAGGAAACGGATAGCGTGCGCCAGGAGATAGGCGCCCTTATCCCCGAGCGGGATAAAGGAAGGCAAGCCCAGCGGGCCCTGCCGGAACTCCGGGCCACCATCGCCGAGCTACAAGCCGAGCGCCAAGCCTTTCTGAGGGCACTTCCCAAGGAGGAACGGCTTTCCCAGGTTCTGAACGAGATCCTAACTGAAGCCCTAAGGAGTGGGGTCACGGTGCGCTCCTTCACCCGCTCCCCCACCTCGGCCCCGGTGCCCGAGGTGCGCGCGGTGAACCTGGCCCTTTCCCTCGAGGCGCCTTTCCCCGAAACCTATGCCTACTTGAAGCGCCTGGAAGGGCTTTCCCGTTTCAGCTCTCTTTCCGGGCTCAACCTCAGCGTCCAGGGCCAGGACTCGAATCCCCTCCTCTCTACCAGCTTGACCCTTACCCTCTACATGCTGGCCAAAGACCTCGGCCAACCCCAGGAAAACCCCCAGGCACAGGGGGCTCCATCCCCGCAAACCGGTCAAGGAGGTGGTCGGTGAAAGGTCTTCTAGCGCGCCTGGCCGAGGCCTGGCGAAACCTACCCCAGTCCACCAAGCTCCTCCTGGCGGGCCTTCTCCTGGTGAGCGCCGTGGCGCTTTGGTATGTGGGTTTCTACCTCCCGGCCCAGGTACCCATGGAGGTGCAACCCACCCCCGGCCAACCTCAGGTGCCCAGCCAGGGAGCAGAGGCTCCCAAAACCATAGAAGCTCCACCCATCCCACCCCTTGCCGAAACTGCCCCCCAAGGCCAAGCGGCGAAGCCTAGCCCCGAGGCTTCTCCTTCCCAGGAAGCCCCCAAGGCAGGTGAGCCCGTTTCGGCCACAGCCTTACCCATCCCCAAAACCCAACAAGAGGCCCCGCTTCCAAACCCCTTTGTGCCCCTGGTGGTGGAGGCCCCACCTTCTCCCCCCGTACCCTCCCCTGCCCCGGCACCTAGGCCCACCCCCGTACCCACAGGGGCCCCTGTCCGGGTAACCCAGGGAACACCCCTGCCCACCCCCAGCGTTCAAACTCCACCCCGGCCTCTTCCAGGAAGCCAAGGAGCCTTGCCCGCCCCCAAGGTGCTCACCCCTGCTTTCCAGGTGGAAACCCCCAAAGCCCAGGTGGATACCCCACCTCTCCTCACCCCACCCGCTGGCCTCGTGGAGGTTCCCTTACCCAGGGCACCCCAAACCCCAGAGGGGGAAGCAAAGTCCGCGCCCTCTCCTGCCGCTCCCCCCACGCCCTCCAAAACCCCCTTGCAGGCCCTGGTGGAGGAAAAAGGCATCAAGCTGGCGGGTACGCTTTTGGGCCCGGTGAGCGTGGCCATACTGGAAACCAAGGAAGGGTATCTGGTATTACCCGTGGGTAGCCTTCTTCCAGGCAGCGAGGCAGTGCTTCGCCGCATAGAAAGCGACCGGGTGGTGTTGGCCTTGAAGGATGAAAGCTTGGAGATTGCCTTAGAAAACACGCAAGCAGGAGGTGGTCAGTGAGAACGGCACTTATGAAACTTGTGATCCCCGGCCTTTTGGCCCTGGGCATGGGGGCCCTGGCGGGAAGCCTCCCCCAGGAACCCCGCTTTGACGCCAAGGTGGACCTGAAGGTCTCCGAAAGCCAGGTGCGGGCCGGGCTCACCATGCCTCTGGATGTGGTCCTGGAAGCCCTGGCCCGGAGCGTGGGCCTCCAGCCCCTCATCTATCGGGCCTACGACCCCACAGGGGACCCAGCCAAGGCCCAGCCCCCCTTGCCCAACGTGAAGCTGGACTTCCAGGGGAAGCCCTTCCGGGAGGTCTGGGAGCTCCTTTTCGCCACGTATGGCACCCAGTTCAATCTAGACTATCTCTTCCTTCCTCCGGACGTGGTGGTGGTGGCCCCCACCCAGGTGATCACCGCCTTGGTGGACGCCCCAAGCCGCACCGGGGCCATGGAGCGGAAGCCCTACCTGGTGGCCATCCCCGAGATCGCCTACCGGCGCACGGAAACCGATGCCCAGGGCCAGGCCCGCACCGTGGTGAACATAGATGGGGCCAAGGCCTGGGTGCAAAACGATCTTCTGCCCTTCCTTTCCCGGGAAGCCAGCGGGCTTAGCGTGAACTGGATCGTGGTGGAGGAAGGGGGCAAACTCAGGGCCCTACTCTCTGTCCTGGCCACCCCAGAACAGCACATTCGCTTCTCGGACATCCTCCAGCGTGCAGGGATTGATTTCCGCCCCTTGCCCGCCCTCACCCTGCCCAAGCCTCGGGTAGAGCGCTCCTATGTCCTGACCCATTCCACCTTCCCGGAGATCCTTTCCTTCCTGCAAACACAGATCCCGAACGCCCAAGTGGCCGTGGTTCCCACCGACCCCAAACGGGCTCTCATCACTGCCACCGAGGAGGACCACGCCCGCATCGCCGAACTCCTAAAGGTGGTCGATGTACCCAAGCCCATCCCCACGGTGCGCCGGGTCTACACCTTGCAGAACCTCACTTTCCAGGAAGCCCAGCAAAGGCTTAAGCCCGTCCTGGAAAGGGAGTTGAAAGGGGCCCGCCTGGAAGGTGTCCCGGGTAACCCCAAAGCCCTTCTTCTGGAGGCTACCGAAGCCGACCAGGCCTTCTTCGCCGAGGTCCTCAAGGCCGCCGATGTGCCCCCCCAGGTGGCCCCACCCACCCAGGAGGCCACGGTGCGCAGGCTTTACCCCTTGCGCTTCGCCGACGCGGAAAAGGTGGCCCCCTTCCTGGCCAGGGAGGTGCCGGGGATCGTGGTGCAGACGGTGCCGGGGCAGCCCGTCCTCTCCGTGCGGGGCACGGAGAAACAGCTTGCCGAGGTGGAAAGCCTCCTGGCCCAAATCGACCAGGCCCCTGAGCAAGGCCCCCCAGTGTTCCAGCGTTCCTACCAGCTCTCCAACGCCAAGGCCACCGACCTGGCCAAAGTCCTCCAGGAAGCCTTGCAGGCCCGGCAGGCCCAGGGCCAGGCCCAGCCCCAAGCCCCCACCCGCCAGGCCACGGTGGTGGCGGACGAGCGCACCAATACCCTGATCGTCACCGGCACCCAGGAGGATCTAGCCCTGGTGGAGGGCCTCATCCCCAAGCTGGACCAGGCGGTGCCCCAGGTGAACCTCAGGGTGCGCATCCAGGAGGTGCAGTCCAACTTCAGCCGAAACCTGGGCCTCAAGTGGAACACCATTGCCGGGGGAAATGTGGCGGCCAGCATCCTGGACACGGGGCTTTCCCTCATCTTCGACAGCACCCGGAGCCTGGCCGCCTTGAACATCCTGGCCACCCTCGAGGCCCTCCAGCGCCAGGGCCTCTCCCGGGCGCTAAGGGACGTGAACCAGACCGTCCTCAACAACCAGACCGCCCGCCTCCAGTCCGGCGAGACCTTCCTCATCCGCCGGGTGGTGGGGGACCGGGTGGAGCGGGTGCCCTTTGACATCGGTATCATCGTGGAGGTCACCCCCCAGATCACCGCCGACGGGCAGATCCTCCTCAACATCAAGGCCGAGGTTTCCGGCAACGTGCAACGCAACCCCGTGGACGGGGACGTGGACCGCTTCACCAAGCAGGTGGTGACCACCACCCTGAGGGTGCGGGACGGGCAGACGGTGGTCCTGGGGGGTCTCACCTCCCAGGAGAACAACCAGGTGCAACAGGGAGTCCCCCTCCTCATGGACATCCCCCTGATCGGGGAACTCTTCAAGCAACGCACCCAGGAAACCACCGACCGGGAGCTTCTGGTGGTCATCACCGCCGACATTCTGAGGGAAACGGCTTCCCGCTAAAGCAAGCGCCCGGCGAGGGGAGGGCCTAAGTACCCGCACGCAAAGGTTGCCCCACCGGCCAAAGCCAAAGTGACGTGTTCATGGACTTTTTGGGGCCCCCGTCGTGGCGCAAGCCACGACGGGGTACTTAGGCCCTCCCCCCTTTTCCCCTGGACCCTGGGCCCCTTCCTCCCTACAATGTCCCCATGAGGTTCCTGACTGCAGGCGAGTCTCATGGCCCCGAGCTTCTGGCCATCATCGAGGGCCTACCCGCCGGCATCCCCCTCACCGAGGAGGACATCAACCCCTGGCTGGAGCGGCGCCAGAAGGGGTACGGGCGGGGGCGGCGGATGGTGATCGAAACCGACCGGGTGGAGTTCCGCGCCGGGGTCAGGGCCGGGCGCACCACGGGGGCGCCGGTGGCCCTGGCCATCCGGAACGCCGACCACCGCAACTGGGTGGAGATCATGGACCCAGCCCCTGGAAACGAGCCCCGCAAAAAGGCCCTCACCGCCCCCCGTCCCGGCCACGCCGACCTCCCTGGGGGCATCAAGTACGGCCACAAGGACCTAAGGGACGTGCTGGAAAGGGCCAGCGCCCGGGAGACCGCCATGCGGGTGGCGGTGGGCGCGGTGGCCTTGAAGTTCTTGAGCCTTCTTGGAGTTGAGGGAACAGGGTACGTGCCGGGTATGGCGGGGGTCTGGAGCCAGGTGCCCTTCGCCTGGGACCTGGTACCCCGCATAGAGGAAAGCCCCTTGCGCATGACCGACCCCGAGGCGGAAGCCGAGGTTATCCGGCGTATAGACCAAGCCAAGGCGGAAGGGGACACCTTAGGCGGGGTGATTGAGACCCGCTTCCGCGGCCTGGTGCCGGGCCTGGGGAGCCACGTGCACTGGGACCGGAAGCTGGATGGCCGCCTGGCCCAGATGGCCCTCTCCATCCCCGCGGTCAAGGGGGTAGAGATCGGCCCCGCCTTTGAGAACGCCATGCGCCGGGGCTCGGAGGTGCACGACGCCATCTACTGGAGCCCGGAACGGGGGTTTTACCGCAAGACCAACCGGGCGGGGGGCCTCGAGGGGGGCATGACCACGGGGGAGGAGCTGGTGGTGCGCGCCGCCCTCAAGCCCATCGCCACCTTGATGAAACCCCTTCCCACCGTGGACGTGGTGAGCCACGAGCCTGCGGACGCCGCCCGGGAGCGCTCCGACGTCACCGCTGTTCCGGCGGCCAGCGTGATCCTCTGCGCCCTTTCCGCCATCGTCCTGGCCCAGGCCTACCTGGAGAAGTTCGGCGGGGACACCATGGAAGAAATCCAGGACCGGGTGGAGCGGTACAAGGCCCGCGTCCTCGCCTACTGAAGCTCTGCCGGGTTAGGATAGGCCAATGGCCCGCCTCGAGGTGCCCCGCCCCGCCACCTTCGTGAGCCTCACCGGCTTCATGGGGGTGGGGAAAAGCCGCATTGGCCGGGAGCTGGCCCGCGCCCTCATGCTCCACTTCATCGACCTGGACCGCTACATCGAACGGCGCACCGGCCTCTCCATCCCCGACATCTTCCGCCATCTCGGGGAGGAGGCCTTCCGGCGCATGGAGAAGGAGGCGGTGCGGGAGCTCATCGCCAAGGACTTTCTGGTCCTCTCCCTGGGCGGGGGCACCTTCGTGGACCCGGAAAACCGGGCCCTGCTCCTGCAACGGGGCCCAGTGGTGGCCCTCTGGGCCAGCCCGGAAACCATCCTGGAGCGGGCCACCCGCAAGCCGGGGGAAAGGCCCCTTTTACAGGTGGAAAACCCCTTGGAGCGCATAAGGACCCTCCTCGAGGCCCGCAAACCCATCTACCAGGAGGCCCACGTGCACGTATCCACGGACGGCAGGAAGGTGGAGGAAGTGGTGGAGGAAGTGGTGGAGAAGCTCTGGCGCTATGCAGAGGCTAAGCGTCCGTAAGCCCTCTCCTTACCCCATCGCCATCGGCGAGGGGGTGCTGGCCCAAGTGGAGGTGCCCCAGGGCCCCAAGGCCCTCCTTTACGACCGCAAGGTGGAGGGTTTCGCCCTGGAGGTGGCCGAGGCCCTAAAGGTGCCCCACCGCCTGGGGCTGGAAGGGGGGGAGGGAGCCAAGACCTTGGAGGTCTACGGCCGGGTCCTCTCCTTCCTGGCCCAAAGGGGCTTGCCCCGTAACACCACCTTGCTGGTGGTGGGCGGGGGCACCCTCACCGACCTGGGGGGCTTCGTGGCCGCCACCTACCTGAGGGGCATCCCCTACCTCTCCTTCCCCACCACCACGCTGAGCGTGGTGGACGCCAGCGTGGGGGGCAAGACCGGCCTCAACCTCCCCGAGGGGAAGAACCTGGTGGGGGCCTTCCACTTCCCCCAAGGGGTCTACGCGGAGCTCAGGGCCCTCAAGACCCTTCCCCCTTTCACCTTCAAGGAGGGCCTGGTGGAAGCCTTCAAGCACGGCCTCATCTCCGGGGACGAGGGGCTTTTAGAGGTGGAGGGCCTGGCCCCGGAAAGCCCCAGGCTGGAGGCCTACCTGGCCCAGGCGGTGGCGGTGAAGGTGGCCATCACCGAGCGGGACCCCCTGGAAAGGGGGGAGCGTAGGCTTTTGAACCTGGGCCATACCCTGGGCCACGCCCTGGAAGCCGCCACCCACCACGCCCTCCCCCACGGGGCGGCGGTGGCCTACGGCCTCCTCTACGCCGCCCTTTTGGGCAGGGCCTTGGGGGGGGAGGACCTGGTCCCCCTCATCCAGCGCCTCCTCCGCTGGCTCGCCCCGCCTCCCCTGCCCCGGCTGGTCTGGGAGGACCTTCTTCCCTACCTGGCCCGGGACAAGAAAAAGGTCTCGGAAAGCCTGCACTGGGTGGTGCCCCTGGCCCTGGGGCGCCTCGAGGTCCGCCCCCTGCCGGAAGCCCTGCTGCGGGAAGCCTACGGGGCGTGGCAGGCCGAACTGGAGGCGGCAGGACTCGTCCGCCCCTAAAGCCCCAAACCCACGGGCCGTAGCACCCCAGCCTTGGCCTTGCCGAAGTCCAGGGGAAAGGCCCCCAGGGGCGTTTGCAGGGCCACCAGGGCCAGGGACAGGTCCTCCCCCTCCCACCCCACCCCCTCCCCGGTGGCGAAGGCCAGGGCCCGGGGGTCTTCCGGAAGCAGGAAAACCTGGGGGAGCTTGGGCCAGGGAAGGGTCGCCCCGAAGGCCAGGGCCAGGGCCTTGGCCGGGCGGAAACGGCCCTTTTGCACTCGGCCCAGGTAGAGCCCGGGAGCGGGGGCCCTGAGGCCGGAAAGGGAAGGAAGCTCCTCCGGCACCAGGTACAGGTGGCCCGCGCGCTCCCAGATGGGCCCTTCCAGGTCTAGACCCGCCTCTTCCAGGAAACCCGCAAGGGCCTTGCGGGCCTCCTGGCTCAAGGAGGGAAGGCGCTCTTTAGGGGGCGTGCCCCAGCTACCCCCCTCCTTGCGGAAGCGGGCCAGGAAATGGCCCTCCCCCTCGAGGCGATGAGGCCAGAGGCGGGCGGTCTTCCTTAGCTCGGGGTTTCCATCCCCCCACTCCGGCACCCCAGGGGCGAAGAGGGAGTGGAAGCGGGCGTCCTCCAGGTGGAACTCGGGGTGCTCCCTCAGGAACTGGGCCACCACCCCCTCGTTCTCCTCGGGGGCAAAGGTGCAGGTGGAGTAGACCAAGACCCCCCCCGGACCCACCAGGCGGGCGGCCTGGGCCAAAAGGGCCTTCTGCACCTCGCTGGCCCTTTTGGGCGCTCCAGGCCCCCAGTGCCGGATGGCCTCCGGATCCTTGCGGAACATCCCCTCCCCGGAGCAGGGGGCGTCCAGGAGCACCCGGTGGAAGTAGGGGCCGAAGGCCTCGGCCAAGGCCCTGGGTGGGGCCTGAAGCACCCCCAGGCGGGCCCCCCAGCGCTCCACGTTCTCCATAAGGCCCCGCACCCTCCTGCTGTCCACCTCGTTGGCCAGCAAGAGGCCCCGCCCCCCCATGCGGGCCAGGAGATGGGTGGTCTTCCCCCCCGGGGCCGCCGCCAGGTCCAAAACCCGCTCTCCCGGTTGAGGGTCCACAAGCACCCCCACGGCCTGGGCGCTTGGCTCCTGGATGTAGTAAAGCCCGGCGTAGAAGAAAGGGTGAGGACCGGGACGGGCCTCCTTTGGGTAGTAGAACCCCTCTGGGCACCACGGGATGGGCCTCAAGGGCCAGGGGGCGATCCTTGTAAAGTCTTCCGGCGTTATCTTCAGGGTGTTCACCCTAAGGCCATAGCTCCTTTCCCCTTCCGTAAGGGACCTGAGGAAAAGGGGAAACTCCTCCCCCAAAAGCTCCGCCATGCGGGAGAGGAAGGCCTTGGGCAACACCGGAGTACCCTAGCACAACCAGCCCCCCGGGCACAAGCCGAAGGCCCCCTAGAATGGGGCCATGAACCGAGGAGGGCAGAAACCGGGATTTCCCCCTCAGGATGCCGCGGCAGGAAGCTGGCCGGAAAACCCCCGGGGGCGGGGGGCGTGCGTCCGCCCTGACCCCCAATGATCCGGGCCCTGGGCGCCGACCTGGTGGAGATCGCCCGGGTGCGGAGGCTCCTCGCCCGCCACGGGGAGCGCGCTTTGAAGCGGCTTTTCGCGGAGGAGGAACTGGCCTACGCCCTCCGCCACCAGGACCCCGCCCCCAGCCTGGCCGCCCGACTGGCCGCCAAGGAGGCCTTCCAAAAGTGCTGGCCGGAAAGCCTCTCCTGGAAGGAGGTCTGGGTGGGGATGGAGGGGAAAAGGCCGGTTTTGCGCTTTGCTCCCCGGGTAAAGGCCCGCCTCGAGGCGGAAAACCTTTTCGCTCACCTCTCCCTAAGCCACGAGAAAAGCCACGCCCTGGCGGTGGTAGTGCTGGAGGCTAGGGGACCAGCCGGAGGATGAGGGCGTAGCTGTAAGTCCCTCCCCTGCCCGCCGCCAAAGCTCCCTGGACCATGTTCCAAAGGACCAGGACCAGGAGAGCCACGGCCAAGGGCACCGCCACCACGAGCCCCACCACGGTGATGGCCAAAAGGAAAAGACCGAGGCCGTAAAGGGTGTAGCTGATCTGCCCGTTTAAGGACTCCTTGGCGTGAGCCTGCACAAAGGAGCTTTTAGGACCCCAAACCAAGATAGCCAGGGGTAGGAGGATCTGGCCTATGAGGATGAAGTACCCCACCAAGGGAGCCAGGTGGGCCACCGCCGCCCAGGTGCGCTCTGCATCCGTCAAGGGGGTGGGTTGCTCCATAAAACCAGTTTACCAAAGAAGGAAAACCTGAGGCTCCCGCTTGCCTAGGCCACCCCCTCCACCTCGTCCCGGATGCGGATGGGTCCTTGTTTTTCCGGCCTAAGGCCCACCTTGTCCTGGTAGAAGGCCCGGATCTCGGCGAAGTCCCGCCTTATGTCCCCCGTGGGCCAGAGGTAGCCCCCGATGCCCACCTCCTTGCGCCGGAAGTCAGCGTAACCCAGGGCGATGGGCACCCCCGCCTTCAGGGCCATGTAGTAGAAGCCGGTGCGCCAGTAGGGGGCCTGGCTCCGGGTGCCCTCGGGGGTGATGAGGATGGCGATCTCCTCCTCCCGCTGGAAGATGGCCGCCACCTGGTCCACCAGGTTATTCTTGCGGGAGCGGTCCACGGGAATGCCCCCGAGGAGGCGGAGAAGCCAGCCCAAGGGCGGGCGGAAAAGCTCCTTCTTGCCCAGCCACCTGGCCCGGATGCCTAAGGCCCAAAGGGCCAGAAGGCCCACGAAGAAGTCCCAGTTGGAAGTGTGGGGCGCCCCGATGAGCACGTACTTCTTGCTGGGAGGCTCGGGCATGTGGTAGCGCCAGCCCAGCCCGCGAAGAACCAAGCCTGCGAGGATGCGCATAACCTCGCCAGTATACCCCCTGTGGTACACTAGAAGGAAGGTGGGGTGGGGTGATCCCACCCCTCTTTTCTGGGGTGAAGATGCACAAGGTCGTGATCGTGGGAAGGCCCAACGTGGGCAAGTCCAGCCTGTTCAACCGCCTCCTGGGGAAAAGGAGCGCGGTGGTGGCCGATGTGCCCGGGGTCACCCGCGACCTCAAGGAGGGCGTGGTGGAAACGGACCAGGGCCGCTTCCTCCTGGTGGACACCGGGGGGCTCTGGTCCGGAGACAAGTGGGAGCGGAAGATCCAGGAAAAGGTGGACCGGGCCCTGGAGGACGCCGAGGTGGTTCTCTTCGCTGTGGACGGCCGCTCCGAGCTCACCCAGGCGGATTACGAGGTGGCGGAGTACCTACGCCGCAAGGGCAAGCCCGTGATCCTGGTGGCCACCAAGGTGGACGACCCCAAGCACGAGCACTACCTGGGCCCCCTCTATACCCTGGGGTTCGGCGATCCCATCCCCACCTCCAGCGAGCATGCAAGAGGCCTCGAGGAACTCCTGGAGGCCATCTGGGAAAAGCTTCCTGTTCGGCACATCGAGTCGGAGCCGGAAGTGGCGGGCATCAAGCTCGCCATCGTGGGCCGACCCAATGCCGGGAAAAGTAGCCTCCTCAACGCCATTTTGGGGGAGGAAAGGGTCATTGTTTCCGAGGAGCCCGGCACCACCCGAGACGCCATCGACGTGCACTTCACCTTCCGCGGCCAACCCTTCGTCCTGGTGGACACCGCCGGCATCCGCAAGCGGCCGGAAACCTTGGTAGAGGAGCTGGCCATCCGGCGAAGCCTCAAGGCCATTGAGGAAGCGGACGTGGTCCTTCTGGTCATAGACCCCTTCCAGGTGGGAGACCGGGAACTCAAGCTGGCCAACCACGCCCTGGAAAAGGGAAAGCCTGTGGTCCTGGTCATCAGCAAGTGGGACCTGGTGCGGAAGGAAGAAGCCCCCAAGGTGCGGCGGGAACTGAAGGAAAAGCTTGCGCACCTGGAGCATCTTCCCCGGGTGTTCACCTCGGCCTTCACCAAGCAGAACCTGGAGCGGATCTTCAGCGAGGCGGTGCGCCTATTCGAGCTCAACCACACCCGCATCCCCACCGCCGAGCTCAACCGCTGGCTTTCCGTCTGGACGGCGAAGGTGCAACTTCCCAACTTCAAGGGCAAACCCTTGAAGATCCTCTACGCCACCCAGCCCGAGGTGGCCCCACCCACTTTCGTCTTCTTCGTAAACCACCCGGAGTTCGTGACCCGGGCCTTTGAGAACTACCTGAAAAACCGCATCGGTGAGGACCTGGGCCTTAAGGAAGTGCCCTTCCGCCTGGTCTTCCGCGGACGTCGGGAAGAAGGCTAAGGGCGGCTTTCCCGGCGCGCGGAAGCCAAGAGGCCTGCGTCCACCATAAACTCCACCACCACCCCTAAAAAGCGCCTTCCATCTAGAAGAAGCATAAGAAAGGCCCAGATGACTGCTTCCCAAAAGGCCTCCGGGGCCAGTTTATGGGCGTAGTAGAAAGGGGCGAAGGTAGCCGGTACTTGCAGGAGCATGGAAAGGCTTTTCTTGGGATAGCGAAGGAGGAGGACCAGACTCCCCACCGCCCAACTCCAGGCGAAACCTTCCGGCACCAGCCCCGCCCCGACCAGATAGGCCAGGCCTGCCCAGGCAAGCCCGGCATCCAAGGGATAATCCCAGGCCGCCAGGGGCGAAGGCCGCCTCGAGGCCCGGGCCAGTACCCCGTCCAATACATCCAGGGTCCAACCCAGGAGCAAAAGGCGCACCACCCCGGCCAGGGCCTCGGGTCCCTCCCCCACCCGGAGGAGAACCAGGGCCACCACCCCACCCCGGGCCAGGGTGGCCACGTCAGCCAGAAGCCGAAGGATGCGTTCCACTCTCCCCATATCCCAGCGCCTGCAAGCCCTCCACCGCCCCCATCCGCAAGGATAGGTGGGCCAAGGGGGTAAGGGGGGTGGGCTCGGGATTGACCTCAATCAGATAAGCCCCGCCTGTGAAGGCAATGCGTCCCAAGGAAGCCGCAGGTTCCACCTCGGCGCTGGTGCCCACCACCAGGGCCACATCCGCCTGGGCAAAGGCCTTTTCCGCCTTCTCCCAAGCCCCCTCAGGTAAGAACTCCCCAAACCAGACCACGTCGGGCCGGGCCCTATGCCCACAAAGGGGACAGAAGGGTGGAGGGGTGAAAGGGTCGGGGAGCAAAAACCGATGCCCGCACGCCTCACAGCGGGCCCGGAGGAGGTTGCCGTGAAGCTCCACTAGGTTCCGGCTCCCCGCCAGGGCGTGGAGGCCGTCCACGTTCTGGGTAACCAGGAGGAACTCCCCCCCTCGCGCCAAAACCTCCTCCTCCAAGCGCACCAGGGCCAGGTGGGCCGGGTTGGGAAGGGCCTCCCGCACCTTGGCGATGCGCCAGGCGTACCAGGCCCAAACCTTCTCCGGGTTCCGGGCGTAAGCCTCCGGGGTGGCGTAATCCAGGGGGTTAAACTCCTTCCAAAGCCCCTCCGCATCCCGGAAGGTGGGAATCCCCGAGGGCTTGGAGATGCCCGCTCCGGTGAGAACCGCCACCCGCCGGGCTGCCCGCAGGCGGGCGCGGGCTTCCTCCAGCCGCTCCATAAGGCCATGGTAACGCAGAAGGTATCCTGGAAGCCATGAGGCTCTTCACCCCCGAGGCCATGCGGGAAGCGGACCGCAAGGCAGCCGAGATGGGCTACCCCAGCCTCCTCCTCATGGAGTGGGCGGGGTGGAAGGCGGCGAGGGTCTACCGGGAGCTTTTTGGCCACCGCCCCGCCGTGGTGCTGGCGGGCAAGGGGAATAACGGCGGCGACGGCCTGGTCCTGGCCCGGCACCTCCTCCTGGAAGGCGTAGCCGTGCGGGTCTACGCCGCGGAGGGGCAGGAGGGGGACGCCCTCTTGGCCCGGCAGGCCCTCGAGGCCCACGGGCTGGACCTGCGCCCCCTGGAGGAAGCCGCCTGGGGGCCGGGCGAGGTGCTGGTGGACGCCCTTTTCGGCACCGGGCTGAAGGGGCCCCTGGGGGGCCTTTACGCCGGGCTGGTGGACCGGGTGAACGCCTCCGGCCTCCCCGTCCTGGCCCTGGACCTGCCCTCGGGGCTTCCCTACGCCCCCCACGTGCGGGCCACGGCCACCGTGGCCTTTGCCGCCCTCAAAACCCCCCACCTCCTCCTGCGGGAGGCTTGCGGCCGACTCTTCCTGGCGGAAATCGGCCTGCCCCGGCACCTCCTGGAGCGGGAGGACCTGCCCGAGGTGGCCACGCCGGAGGCCCTCCTCCCCCTCCTGCCCCAGCGCCCCCTCACCGCCCACAAGGGGAGCGTGGGCCGGGTGGGGGTCTTGGGGGGGTTTCGGGGGGAGGGGCTCCGCTACGCCGGGGCCCCGGTCCTGGCCGCTTGGGGCGCCTACCGCATGGGAGCGGGATTGGTGCACCTGGTGGCCCCGGAAGGCACCCCCCTGGAGCCCCTCGAGGCCGTCTTCCACCCCGTGGAAGCCCCTGCTCTCCCGTCCATGCGGGTGGAGGCCCTGGCGGTGGGGATGGGCGGGGGGCCTTGGGGGCGGGAGTGGGCGTTGGCGGCCCTTCAGGCCCAGCTACCCACGGTGCTGGACGCCGACGCCCTCCAGCCCGAGGTGGTGGAGGCCTACCGCAAGGCCGGAGTCAAAGCCGTCCTCACCCCCCACGCAGGGGAAGCGGGCAGGCTCCTCGGGAAGGCCCCCGAGGAGGTGGCCCAAGACCCCCTGGCCTCGGCCCAGGCCCTGGCGGGGGCCACGGGGCAGGTGGTGGTACTGAAGGGCAACCCCACGGTGGTGGCGGAAGGTAGCCGCCTCTCCGTGAACCCCACGGGCAACCCCGCCCTGGCCACCGGGGGCACGGGGGATGTCCTCTCCGGGGCCATCGCCGCCCTTTTGGCAGCCGGCCTTGCCCCCTTTGACGCCGCAAGGCTTGGGGTCTACCTCCACGGCCTCGCCGGGGACTTGCTGGCGGCGGAAAAGGGGGTTGGGCTTTTAGCCCGCGAGGTGGCGGAGGCCCTGCCCCGGGCCAGGGAAGCCCTGGTGCGAGGGCAAAGCCCCCTGCCCTTCGCCTGGGTGTAACCCCGGAGCAGAGGGCCCAGCCCAAGGCCAAAGGCCACTTCAGAGGTCGGGCACCTGCTGAGAGCGACCCGTCGGCGGGTACCCGGGGCGAAACAGGAAGGGGGCCAAAAGGACGCCCGCGACGAAGGGATCGACCACCGCCCCCTCTACCCGACGAGCCAGCTCCTCAGGGAACACGAGGCCAAGGCCAAAGTAGAGGACGGCGAGGGCAAGCAAAGGGACTTCTTCTTGTCAACACCCCAGGAAAGCCCCTGGTATGCTGGGGGCGGTATAGGCCGTATGGAAGGCAAAGTCCGCCTCTATGTCCCCGCCACCCTGGCCAACCTGGGCTCGGGGTTTGACGCCCTAGGGGTAGCCTTGGACCTCTACCTGGAGGTGGAAGCCGAGCCCGCAAGAGAGGACGCTTTTTTCTACGAGGGCGAGGGCCACGTGGAGGGAACGGACAACCTCATCCACCAGGGTTACCGGGCGGGGATGCGGGCCTTGGGCCTCCCGCCTGAACCCTTGCGCATCCGGGCCTTCAACCCCATCCCCCTGGCCCGAGGGATGGGAAGCTCCTCGGCGGCTCTGGTGGCGGGGGTGGCCCTGGCGGACCGCTTTTCCGGGGGTAGCCTTGGGCGGGAGGGGGTCTTCCGGGTGGCGGCTGGAGTAGAGGGCCACCCCGACAACGTGGCCCCCGCAGTCTACGGCGGCTTCGTGGCTGCCCTGGCGGAACCGCCTCTGGCCATCCCTCTCCCTAAGCCCCAGGGAGTGTACTTTGTGCTGGCCGTACCCCCCTACGAAGTGCCTACCCCCCTGGCCCGGGCGGCCTTGCCCGCGAAGGTTCCCTTAAAAGATGCCGTGTTTAACCTGGCCCGCAGTGCCCTTTGGCCTGCTGCCCTCTCCTCAGGAAGGCTAGAGGCCCTACGGGAAGCCTGCCGGGATCGCCTCCACCAGGTTTACCGCGCCCACTTGATGCCTGGCATCTTGGAAGCCATAGAAGGCGCCTTGAAAGCCGGGGCCCTGGCAGCCTTTGTGGGGGGAGCGGGTCCCACCCTAGCCGCCTTGGCCCGGGAGGATGAGCTGGAGGAGGTGGCAAAGGCCCTCGAGGACTACCGGGGACAAGGGCGTACGCTAGTGTTGAACATCGGGGAGGGATACTTCTGGAAGGAAACTTGAACACCATCCCCCTTGCAGAGCTCCTGGAGCTCATCCACACCAGCCGCCGCTCGGGCGTCTTGGAAGTGAAGGTGGACTACCTGCCCCTCGCCCTGCGCTTCGCCGGGGGGGAGGTGGTGGGGGCGGCCATCCTGGACTGGGAAGGCCTCGAGGCCCTCTTCAGTTTCCCCCTGCATCCCCAGGAAGGGGTTTTCCGCTTCGGGGTAACCCCACCCTCCGCGGACAAGCCCCTCATGCCCTTCTCCACCCTCCTGGGGGAGTGGGCCCGGGTCAACGACGAGTGGGAGCGGTTCCGCACCCTGGTGGACTCCCCCAGCCGGGTCCTCGAGGCCATCCGGCCCAAGCCTCCCTACGAGGCCTTCCAGGGGGGGAAAAGTGTCCGGGCAGCCGCCAAGGCCTGGGGGGTTCCCCTCCTCATCGCCATGGAACGGGCCTACATGGGGGTAAGGGAAGGGGACCTTTACCCCCTTCGCCGCTATGCCTGGTACGCCCTAAGGATCAAGTACCAGGGAAGGAAGGGGAAGACCCTGGAGGAGTTCGGCCAGCTTCAGGCCCTTCTGGACGGCACCCGCAACCTGGGGGAGGTGATCGCTTCGGGGGTGCCCATCGGCCTGGTGCGCCGGTACCTGGTGCAGGCCCTGGCCTCAGGGGAACTCACCCCCCCGGGCCGGGGATGGCTCCTGAGGGACCTCACCTGGGAAATGGAAAAGGAAGAGGTAACCTAGAGGAATCCCCTAGGCCCTGGACCCCAAACGATCCCATCCCCTTGGCCTCGCCAAGGAGGCTAGCCCTACTTCTTCTTGCGCGGACGGTACTTGCCGTAGGTGCCCCGCCAGATCTTGCCCCTCCGGGTGCGACGGTCGCCCTTACCCATGCCCTCCCTCCTAGGCGCTCACCGCGGAAAGGTACTTCTGCACCTTACGCATAAGGCGCGACTTCCTCCGAGAAGCGGCGTTCTTGTGCAGGGTGGACCCCTTGGCCGCCTTATCGATGAGGCTCTGCGCCATGCGCATGATCTTCAAAGCTTCCTCGGCCTTGCCCTCCTGGGCCAGAAGCACAGCCTTCTTGCTCAAGGTCTTGATGGCCGACTTCTTGGCCTTGTTACGAAGCCTGCGCTTCAAAGACTGCCGGTGCCGCTTCAGAGCGGAAAGGTTCCTCTTAGGCTTCTTCTGCGCCATCGTTCTCCCCTCGTGCCCCTTAGGGGCAGACCAGGCCTAAGTGTAGCATAGCCCGCCTCAAGGGGCAAACTTAGTGGTGACCCAGTCGTAGCGCACCCGGCCCTTGGCTCCCTGAAGCTGGAAGCGGAGGAGGTACTCCCCAGGGCTTGTGAAAAACCGTGCCTCCTCCTGGAAGCTCCCCGAGTAGACCCTCTCCCCCACCACACGCCCGTCCCGGAGAAGGGCCACGGAAAGCCGCCCCTCCTCGAGGTTCCCGGACACCTTCACCTTCACCGCATCGTAAAGGCCGCTCACCCGGATGGGGTACTGGGCCTCCCCGGTATACTTCCAGTAGAAGACCGGCAGGAAGGGTGGGTAGCCCACGGCCAGGCCATACCGCTCCGCATACCAGTAAAGGCCGAGGGCCAGGAGGGCCAAAAGGAGCAGGGTCCGCATTGCCTTAAGTATACTTGGGCTCATGGCAGGCGCCGACACCAAGCCTTCTCCGGAAGAAGCCTTGGCCCTCCTCAAGCGGGGGGCCGAGGAGATCATCCCCGAGGAGGAACTCCTCGTAAAACTCAAGGAGGGCCGCCCGTTGGTGGTCAAGCTGGGGGCCGACCCCACCCGGCCGGATCTGCACCTGGGGCACGCGGTGGTCCTGAGGAAGATGCGCCAGTTCCAGGAGCTTGGGCACAAGGTGGTGCTCATTATCGGAGACTTCACGGGCATGATCGGGGATCCCTCGGGGCGGAGCAAGACCCGGCCCCCCTTGACCCTGGAGGAAACCCGGGAAAACGCCAGAACCTACGTGGAGCAGGCGGGGAAGATCCTCAGGCAGGAACCCCACCTCTTTGAGCTCCGCTACAACTCCGAGTGGCTGGAAAAGCTCACCTTCAAGGAGGTGGTGCGCCTCACCTCCCTCATGACCGTGGCCCAGATGTTGGAAAGGGAGGACTTCAAAAAGCGCTACGAGGACGGCATCCCCATCTCCTTGCACGAGTTCCTCTATCCCTTCGCCCAGGCCTACGACTCCGTGGCCATCCGTGCGGACATCGAGATGGGGGGCACGGACCAAAAGTTCAACCTCCTGGTGGGCCGGGAGGTGCAACGGGCCTACGGCCAACCCCCCCAGGTGGCCTTCCTCATGCCCCTTTTGGTGGGCCTGGACGGGCGGGAAAAGATGAGCAAGAGCCTGGACAACTACATCGGGGTGGCCGAGCCCCCCGAGGCGATGTTCAAGAAGCTCATGTGGGTGCCCGACGCCCTTCTGGAAAGCTACTTCCGCCTTCTTACCGACCTCGAGGAGGCCGAGATCCAAACCCTTCTAAAGGCAGGCCCCGTCCCCGCCCACCGGGTCCTGGCCCGCCTCCTCACCGCCGCCTACGCCCTGCCCACCATCCCTGCCCGCATCGACCGGGCCTTTTATGAAAGCCTGGGCTACGCCTGGGAAGCCTTGGGCAAGGACAAGGAGGCGGGGCCGGAAGCCGTGCGCCAGGCGGAGGCCCGCTACGACCAGGTGGCCAAGGGCCTCATCCCTGAGAACGTGCCCGAGGTGCTCATCCCCCCTTCCGAGCTGAAGGAGGGGCGCATCTGGGTGGCGAGGCTTTTCACCCTGGCAGGCCTCACCCCTTCCAACGCCGAGGCCCGAAGGCTCATCCAGAACAGGGGCCTCAGGCTGGATGGGGAGCTTATAGAGGATGCGACCCTCGAGGTGGACCTTTCCCGCCCCCGCATCCTCCAGCGGGGCAAGGACCGCTTCGTACGGGTGCGGCTGGCGGACTAAGTACCCTCCATGGGCCTTAAAGGCACCTCGTGCCCAGTAGCGTAGAGGGTGTCCCCTTCCGCCTCGAGGCGGAGGCGGGGCAGGGGGTAGCGGGGGGGCCCGTACACCGCCTTCCCCCCAAGGAGGGGGTCAAAAGCCCCAAAGTGGCAGGGGCAGCCCAAAAAGGGCCTCTCAAGGCGCACGTTGTAGAGGATAGAGGCCGCCTCAGGATCGGGAACATAGTTCACAGTGCACCCCTGGTGGGTACAGATGCGGCTTAAGGCCAGGTAGTGTTCCTCCCCCAGGGAAAGCCCTCCCAAAACCGGCTCGGGCAGGCAGAGAAGGAAAGCCCTCAAGGGCCCTAAGGGCAAGGGGTACTCAAAGGGCTTCACCTGCCACACGGCAAGCTCTCCCCGCCGGGCCACCGCCACCTTCGGTCCCTCCTTCCAGGTGGGCTCCCCCACCCCGGGCCTTGGGCGGAAGCGGAGGTTATAGGTGCGCACCCCAAGCCAGAGGAAAAACCCCCCGGCCACCGCCACCGGGATGTAGAAGACAAGGTCCCGCCGCTTCATAGGCCGGATAGGTAGTCCAGCAGGGCCTTCAGCTCCCCCTCAGCTAAGGGCACCGCCGGCATCTGGCCCCGGCCCTTGAGCACGATCTCCCTCACCGCCTCCGGGGCTTTCAGGATGGGGTTTCCCTTAAGCCTAGGCCCCACTCCCCCCTGGGCCTCGGCTCCGTGGCAGGCGGCACAACGGGCCTGGTAGACCGTTTTCCCATCCGTTCCCCCCTGGGCCTGGGTGCGGGCCATGGCGATGAGACCCTCCACCCTTTCCCTGGCCTCCCCGCCCACCTCCAGATACTTCTCCCAAGCGGCGATGGCCTCCTGCGCCTGGCCCTTCTGGAAGTAGATGTTCCCCAGGAAGAGCCACCCCTCGGCGGCCGTGGGGTCGGCGTGCTGGGCGATCTGCAGGAACATCTCCGCCTCCTCCAGCCTCCCGCCCATGAAGAGGAGGATCCCCACCCGGCGCACCGCCTCCACGTTCCTGGGGTCCTTCCTCAAGACCTCCAGGTAGGCCTCCGCCGCCTGATCCAAGGCCTGAAGCTCGTAGGCCCGCCTCCCCCAGGCCAGGAGGTCCGCCACCTCCCCGGTGCGCTTGGCCTTGTCCTGAAGCGCCTTAAGCTCCCTGGCCTCGGCCCTTTGCGTCACCGTGGTCTCCCCGGGAAGCCTGGGCAGGGTGTAGCGCCAAAGCCCCACCCCCAGGAGGACCACCACCCCCAGGGCCAGGGCCACAGGCCAGGGGTTGAAGGGACGAGGCTCGGGAGGGCGCCAACCGTCCAAGGCCCGTTCCAACTCCACCACCCGGGCCATAGCCAGCTTCCTCTCCTCCCCCTCCAGGCCCTTCACCTCCTCCTTCAGGACCTCGAGCTCCTTGAGAAGCTCCTCCCGCCGGGGAGGCTCGGGGAAGGGTTCCCGGGGCCCCCGAAGAGGCCTTAAAGCCAAGTAGAGACCAAGAAAGAACAGAACCAGAAAGATAAGGGTGGCCATCATGCGGGAGGCTCCTTAAGCCGACGCTCCGCCTCCTCCAGAAGCTCAGGGGGCAGGGGTTTCTTGGGCCGGAAGTAGGCGAAAAGCCCCAGGCCCAAAAGGACCAGACCGAAAACTGGCAACACCCAGACCCAAAGGGTCACCCCCCGCCTGGGAGGCTCGTAGAGGATCCACTCCCCATACCGGTCCACGAAGAAAGCCTTGATCTCCTCCTTGGTCCTGCCCTCCTGGAGCATCTCGGCGATGATGCGCCGCATCTCCACCGCCACCCCGGAGTTGGACTCCGCCGCCGACTCCCCTTGGCACACGGGACAGCGAAGCTCCCGGGCGATGGCAAAGACCTCCGGAGGGAGGTCCGGGGGCGGGGAGGCAGGGCTCTCCTGGGCCCAGGCGGAAAGGACCAGGAAGGCCAACAGCAAGAGGAATCTCATGGGAGCACCTCCTTCAGGTACCTCTCCAGAGTAGCCGCGTCGATGGCCCCCGCATGGCGGACCACCACCCGGCCCTCCCGGTCTATGACGAAGGTCTCCGGTACCCCGTACATGCCGTAGTCCACCCCCACCCGGCCCCGGGGGTCAAAGACCTGGGGGAAGGTGAGGCCAAACTGCCCTATGAAGCGCAGGGCATCCCCCTCCTTGTCCTGGGTGTTGATGCCCACAAACAGCACCTGGTCCTTGTACCGGCGCCAGGTGGCCTCGAGGACCGGGGCCTCCTCGTAACAGGCAGGGTAGCACCAGCTGGCCCAGAAGTTGAGCACGATGGGCCTCCCACCGAGGTGGTCGGAGAGCTTGAAGGTTTCCCCCCATTCCCCTTGGTAAGGGGGCAGCACCGGCAGGGTAAAGTCCGGGGCAGGACGGCGCTCCTTGGCCAGCACCGAAGGAAGCTCTTTGGGGTTTCGTTGCATTCCCCAGTAAAAAAGCCCCCCCAAGGCCACGACCACAAGGAGCCACAGCCAGCTCCTCAAGGTGTTCCCTGCGGGAAACCTCACGCTGGGCTCACCCCCTTAAGCTCTTCCCGCTTAGCCGTGGGCCAGAGGATGTACAAGGTACCCAAGGCCATGAGCCCCCCCGCCACCCACATCCAGAAGACCAGGGGGGTAACGATGAGACGGATAGAAGCCCACTCCCCCTTCTCCCGGTCAAAGTCCATGAGGAGGAAGTAGTAGTCGTTGCCCGGGGTGTAGACCACCTTAGGGGCGGGCAGAGGGGAGTTCATCTGGGGGTAGAAGTGAAGCCGGGGGCGCACCTCCCCGAAGCGGTCCGTGCGCAAGGAAGCCTCCACGGCAAAGCGCCTCCCCTCGTCCAAGGCCCGCACCCCCAGGAACTCCATGCGCACCCCCCCCGCCTCCCAAGCCTGCCCACGATAAAGGGTTTTTTCGCTCTCCAGGCGGTAGGCCTGGCTGAAGGCGATGCCAAGCCCCATGAGGGCCACGGCAAAGTGGACCACAAGGCTTCCTATCCGCCTACGGTTCTCCAAGAACCCCCAGGGGGAAAGCCCGGCCCTAAGACGGGCCAGCACCCCCTCCCGCACCAAGAGGAGGATGGCGGCGGTGTTGTAGAGGAAAAGCCCCAGGGCCAGGGAAGCCCCCACGGTATAGCCCCGAAGAAGCCCAAGCAGGGTGCCCACCAGCAAGACCCCCAGCAGGAGGTACAGGTTGCGGAAGACCTCCGCCCTAGGCCTCCGCCAGGGCAGGATGGGCCCCACCCCCATGAGGAGCAGGACCCCTACCCCGATGGGCGCGGAAACCTGGTTGAAGAAGGGGGCCCCCACGCTCACCTTAGCCCCGGTGAAGGCCTCCACCACAAGGGGGTAAAAGGTGCCGAGCACCACCACCAAGGCCCAGCCGGCGAAGAAGAAGGCCCCTAGGAGAAGAGCCCCCTCCCGGGAAAGGGGCCGGAAAACCACGGTGTCCCGCACCTCCCGGCTAACCCGGGAAAGAAGACCAAGCCCCAAGCCAGTAACCAGGAGGAAGAAGCCCAGGAAGGCAGGCCCCACGGGCCCCTCGGCGAAGGCATGGACCGACTGGATCACCCCGCTCCGGGTGAGGAAGGTCCCCAGCACCGTGGCGGCGAAGGCCAGGGTGACGAAGGCGAAGTTCCAAGCCTTAAAGGACCCCCGGGTCTCCTGGACGAGGGCGGTGTGCAGGAAGGCGGTGGCCAAAAGCCAAGGGATGAAGCTGGCGTTTTCCACCGGGTCCCAGGCCCAGTACCCGCCCCAGCCTAGGACCTCGTAGCTCCACCACATTCCCGCCACCTTCCCGGCGGTGAGGAAACCCCAGGCGATCAGGGTCCACCACCGGGTCTCCCCCACCCAGGTCTGGTAGCGGCGGACCACCATGGCCGCCACGGCGTAGGCGAAGGGCACGCTTAAGCCCACAAAGCCCAGGTACATGAGGACCGGGTGGACGGCCATCATCCAGTGGTTCTGCAAAAGAGGGTTAGGCCCATTGCCATCCGTTGGCGGGTTGGGCAGGGTTTGGAAGGGACTGGCGATGGTGGCCATCACCCCGAAGAAGAAGACCTGGATACCGAAAAGCACGGCCAACACCACTGAGCCCCGCCACGGGTCCAGGGGTTTGCGGCTGGCCAAAAGGGTGTAGAGGGTTTGCAGCAGGCCCCAAAGGAGGATACTCCCCTCGAGGGCCGCCCAGGGGGTCACCAGGGTAACCCAGAGGGGATCCTGGGTGGAGTGGTTGCGGGCCACGTAGGCCAGGCTGAAGTCGTGGGTGAGGAGGGCCCATTCCAGGGCCAAAAAGGCCACCAAAGCGGCCAGGAAGGCGGGCAGGACCAAGGACTTGGCCCCCTTAAGAAAGCGCCCATCACCCTGGGCATAGGCAAGAAGGGCCAAAGCCAGGCCCAGAAGGCTGAAGGCCAGGGCCAGGCTCACGCCCAGGTTGCCGAGAAGCGCCGGGGTCACTTGGCCTCCTCAATGAGCTTGCGCACTTCCTCCGGAGTCCAACCCGCCTTGGGAGCCTGGTAGGTTTCGGAGTGTTTCACCAGGAGGTTGGTGCCTTGGAAGTGGTCGCCCTGGAACCGTCCCTCCACCACCACCCCCTGCCCCTCCTTGAACATCCCCGGGGGCGTGCCCTTGTGCACCACGGGCACCTCCGCCACCCCATCGGTGAGGATGAAGCGGAGCTCCAGCTGGTCCCTGTCGTAGCGCACCGTCCCCTCCTTCACCAAGCCGCCCAGGCGCACAGGACGGTTCTGGTAGCGGGCCTGGTCCTGGAGGTACTCGGAAGGGGTGAGGAAGTAAACCAGGTTCTGGCCAAGGCCGCCGAAGATCAAGTAGGCCAAGGCGCCCAGGATGACCAAAAGCCCCACCAGGTACTTGGCCCTCATTTCACCCTCCGGTAACGCCAGAAGAGGTAGGCCAGGTAGCCGAAGACCGTGAGGTAGGTGAGGACATAGACCCAGGTGACGAAGATTTCGCTCACGCCTCCTCCTTCCTGGCCTCCAAAGCGGCCAACAGGGAGCGGAAGCGCACGAAGCCGAGGTAGAGGAGGGTAAAGACGAAGAGGTTGAAGAGGAGGGCCTGGAGCATGGCGGGATCCATGTGGATCTTCCCCGTGGTGAGGTCGATGGACTGGGTTTGGTGCAGGCTCCGCCACCACTTCACTGACATGTAGCTGATGGGCACGTTGATGAAACCCAGAATGCCCACCGCCGCCGCCGCCTTGGCCCGAAGCTCGGGGTCCTCGATGGCCCCCCGGAGGAGGAAGTACCCCACGTAGACAGCAAAGAGGATAGCGGTGGTGGTGAGCCTGGGCTCCCAGGTCCAGTAGACCCCCCAGGTGGGCCGGGCCCAGAGCATCCCCGTCACCAGGGCCAGCCCCATGAAGACCAGGCCGACCTCTGCGCTCGCCAGGGCCACCCGGTCGTACCTGGGGTTCTGCCGGAAGAGGTAGAGGAGGGAGTAAAGGAAGGTAACGAAAAAGGCCAGGTAGCCCAGCCAGGCCCCGGGCACATGCAGGTACATGATGCGGGCCAGGTAGCCTTGGTTGACATCGGGAGGAGCGGAGAGGGCTAAATAGAGTCCCACCGGGAGAAGCAAAAGCCCCAGCCCCAGGAAAACCCAGGTGAGGACGTCCGGGCGGTCGGGTTGCGCAACCTTCAGCATGCTTGTACCTCCACGCCTCCTAGCATAGCCAAGGGAAGGGTTAAAAATCTGTGGCCTCCGTACCGCCAAACCTAACCTTCCATAACCACTGGGAAAAGGAGGGCGCTGGCGGTGAGGTAGACCACATCAAAAACCAAAAGGAGCTGCCACCAGGCGGAAATCTCCGTCACGGGAAGACCCTCCGCCAGGCCCGTGGTGGCCCGCACGGAGGCCAGGACCACGGGCACCACCAAGGAGAAGAGGAGAAGGGGCAAAAGCACCTCCCGCCCCCTAAGGCGGGCCAGGAGACCGGCGTAGAAGGTGGCCACGCTGGCGTACCCCAAGACCCCCAGGGCCAAGGTCAGGAAAAGGGGGAAAAGGCGCTCCAAGGGCAGGTAAAAGAGGCCCGCCGCCATCAAGAGGGCAAGGGCGGCCAAGGGCAGGAGGAGGAGCATCTGGAAAAGAAGTTTGCCGAAATAGATCCACTCCTTGCCCCCCGGGGTCAGGAGGAGGTCGTCCAAGGTGCCCTCCTCCACCTCCAGGGCAAAGGCCCGGGTGGAAAGGAGCGTACTCCCGAAGGCCAAGGCCACCCAGAGCACGCCAGGGGCGGCCCGGCGCAAAGGCTCCTCCTCCGGCCCCAGGGCCAAGGCCATGATGAAGAGCATCACGATAAAAAAGGCCAGGATGGAAAGAAGCCCCGCGCGGTCGCGCACCTCGAGGCGAAGATCCCTTAAGGCCAGCAAAACCACCCGGCGCACCACCTCTACCCTACCCTGCCCGGCCGCCTCGGGCCACTCTTCCACGGGAAGCTTCATGCCGCCCCCAGCTCCAGGGTGCGGTCCGCCACCTGCTCGGCCAGGGCACGGTCGTGGGTGGCCAGCACCACCCCCGCCCTCTTCCGGGCCTCGGCCAAGGTGGCAAGAAGAAGCTCCCTTCCCCCTTTGTCCAAGGCGGTTTCGGGCTCGTCCAACAGCCAGATGTCGGGGAACAAAAGGGTAAGCCGGGCCAAGGCGAGCCTCTTCTTCATACCGCTGGAAAAGGCGTAAAGGGGAAGGTCCCCGGGCAAGCCAAAGCGGTCCAGGGTTTCTTCAGCTTCTTTGCCTTGGTGGTGGAAGGCCAGGTCGTAAAGGAGGTGCTCCCGGGCGGTGAGGTGGCGGTGGAAGGGGGGAGGATTGGCCAGGAAAAGGGCCCGCCCAGCGCGCTCCACCCGGCCCCGGGTGGGCTTCAAAAGACCCGCCATGAGGCGCAAGAGGGTGGTCTTCCCCGAGCCGTTGGGCCCCAAGAGGGCCACCACTTCCCCCCGCTCTAGGGTAAAGGAAAGGTCCCGGACCACCCAGTCCCGGCCGAAACGCTTGGAGGTGCCCTGCAAGCGAAGCAACATGCCTATACCAGTTTAGAGGTATGCCGGAGGGCCAATCGTCCCTCTTAGGGGAAAAAACCCCCAGGTCCCCTCACCCCTACAGGTTCTTCTGCAGCCACTCCGGCGTAATCCGGAGGAAGAAGGAGTTCAAGGCGCTGTAGGTCCCCGTGAGAAGCAAAACCCCCACCACAAGGAGCACCACCCCCGCCAGCAACTCCACGTAGTGGGAAAGCCGCCCAGCCCGCCTCAGCCACCCCTTAAGCCGGTCAGCAAAGAGGGCCACCAGCAAAAAGGGCACCGCCAAACCCAGGATATAGGCCAGAAGAAGCCCTACCCCGCCCCCTACCGCCGTCAGGGTGAGGATGGCCCCCAGGATGGGCCCGATGCAAGGGGTCCAGCCCAAGCCCAGGCTGGCCCCCAGGAGCATAGCCCCCAAGGGACGGGCCGTCTCCCCCTCGTAGCGGAGGTTCACCCCCCAGCGGGGCCTCAGGCCCAGCATGTACAGGCCGAAGAGGATCAGGATAACCCCCCCCACCCGGGCCAGGGTTTGGCGGTGCTCAAAGAGAAGCCCTCCAAGGAGGGTAAAGGGTAGGCCCAGGAGGAAAAAGACCACCCCGAAGCCTAGCACGAAGAAAAGGGCGTTAAAGAGGGGGCGCCCCCGCTCCCCCCCTAGGTAGAAGAGGTAGGTGGGCACCAGGGGAAGGACACAAGGGGAGAGGAAGGAAAGCACCCCCGCTAAAAAAGCCGCCGTTAAGGAAACGCTCATGCCTCCATCCTAGGGCAGGGTGAGCCAGGGGAAGCGGCGCTTGGTCTCAGGGTCCAACTGCAAAAGCTCCCGGGCCGGCATCTTCACCTGGGGCAGGGTCTTCTGGTTGATGGGCTCGTGGGCGTCGATAATCCCGTTCATGTACAGGAGGAAGGCCACCAGGTGGTAGACCTCCTCGTCCGTGAGGGTGCCCGGAGCGCCGAAGGGCATGGCGCGGCGGATATAGTCGTAGAGGGTGGTGGGGTACTGCCAGTAGTTGCCGATGGCAAACTCGGCGGGCTCGGTGTCCGGGGTGATGGGGAAGGGCTCGGCCACCAGGCGGTTGAAGGGGTAGCCCTCACCCCGGGCCCCGTGGCAGGAGGCACACTTCTCCGCGTAGATTCGCTCTCCCTCCTCCACCTTCCCCTCCCCTGGGGGAAGCCCCCGGCCGTCCGGCAGAACCACGGGCCTAAGGTCGTACTGGGCCACCAGCTCCTCGGAGATGGGGGTACCCAGGTTGTACCGGGCCCCTACCGCCAATCCCAAGAGAGCTAAAAGAACCAGGATGCGCCTAGCCATCAAACCCCCCCCCGCCGCATCCGCCCACGGGCCCGAAAGCCTGCTGGCCCAAGGGCCGGTCCCCGTTCACCACCCGGCCGTCGGAAAGAATCCGCCAGGCCTGGATGGCGTTGTAGTGGTAGCGGTTGTTCTTTCCCCACTTCTTGAAGAACTCCTCCCGGGTGGGCTGGGTGTTCCCTTTCTCGTCCCAGGCCCGGCTCCAAAGGACCACCTCCTTGCCGTCCCAGTACCAGGGCATCTTGAAGCGCACAAAAGCGTAGCGCTCCACCGGGGGTTCCAAGGTGGCCTGGCGCCAGGTCTTGCCCTCGTCAAAGGAGATCTCCACCTTGGTGATCCGCCCGTACCCGCTCCAGGCCAGGCCGCGGATCTCGTGGAAACCGGGCTTGATCTGCTGGAGGCCGGAGGGGTAGGTGATGATGGACTCCGGGTCCATGATCCAGGTGAAGGCCCAGACCTTGCCATCCGCCATCACGTCCGTGTACTCGCTGGTCTCGTCCTTGGCCATGGCGGGCAGGTCGGTGACCAGGATGCGTCTTAACCACTTCACCTGGATGCTCCCCTCCCAGCCGGGCACTACCAGGCGCACCGGGTAACCTTGCTCCGGGCGCAGGGCCTCCCCGTTTTGCGCGTAGGCCACCAAAACGTCCTCCATGGCCTTTTCCAGGGGCAAGGAGCGGGTGTAAGCTGCAGCATCCATGCCCTCGGGGATGAGCCACTTGGCCTCCGGCTTCACCCCGGCCTCCTTGAGGAGCAGGGCCAAGGGCACCCCCGTCCAGCTGGCATTGGAGGCCAGGCCCCGGCTCCGGGTGGCGGTGAGGTTGGGGTCGGGAGGGTTGCGGTAGCCGTTTTGCCCGTTTCCGGCGCACTCAATGAAGTAAGTGCGGGTCACGGAGGGAAAGCGCTTCAGGTCCTCCAAGGTGAAGACCAGGGGCCTTTCCACCATCCCATGGATCACCAGGCGGTACTTGGCCGGATCCACCTGGGGCACGCCGCCATGGTGCCTTTCGAAGTGCAGGCCGTTGGGGGTGATAACCCCTTCCAGCTTCTCCAGGGGGGCAAAGTCCGCCCCCGAGTGGCGGGTGCGCAGGTTCGGGGAGATGTAGCGCACTACCCCTTCCTCAAAGGGGCTCCTTTGGCCGTACTCGGAAAGGGGAGCCCCCAGGGTTTTCATGGGGGCAAAGGTTTCCTCGTCCCAGGGAGCTGTCTGGGCCCTGGCCTTGAGGAGGCCAAGAACGCCCCCCGCGCCTAAAAGCCGGAAGAACTTCCTTCGGTCCATATACCCTCCCATCGTATCTCTTGCCAACAAGGAAAAGCCCCGCCCGCAAAGGGGGCGGGGCTAAGTCTTTAAGCAGGGCCGAACATGTCGTTCCAGATGCCCGTAGCCCAGCCGATGGCGGCGGTGCCGTTGGCCGCCGAGCGCTGGTTGTCCACGGAGCCCTGGGACTTGATCTGCTTGGCCGCCTCGTCCCAGGAGTAGTTGGCCGCCACCCAGATGGCCTCCTCCGAGTCCACGAAGGAGTAGCAGATGTTGTTGGGCAACTCCGGGGGAATATCCTGGAGGGGCTTGCCCCGCAGCCGCTCCACGATCTGCCGAGCCACGATGGTGCCGGAAACGTAAGCCACCATGCCGCTTTTGGGGTAAGGGGTGTTCCCGGTGATGTCCCCCACCAGATAAACGCGGTCGTCCTTCTCCGAGAGGAAGTAGGGGACCTTCACGTTGGCCCAGCGCTCCCCCAGGCCCGCGGTGCGCACCAGCTCTCCCGCCTTCATGGGGGGGATGATGTCCGCCAGAGCGAAGGGAACATCCCCCAACTCGGTCTTCACCTGCTTCTTCTCGTAGTCCAACCCGGTGATGCGGGTGTTGGGCACGTACTCCAGGTAGTCCTTGTAAAGCTCGTTGAAGGCCGCCAAGAACCCGGGGGCCTTGGAAACCGGCTGCGGGTTGGCGTCCAAAACGATGACCTTGCCCTTGACCCCCTTGGTCTTGAGCCGCCAGGCGAACAGGGCTGCCCGCTCGTAGGGGCCAGGGGGGCAGCGGTAGGGAGGGTTGGGGATGTACATGACCAGTTCCCCACCGGTTTCGTCAAACTGGTCCAAAAGCCTCCTGAGGGCGATGTGCTCAAAGGGCTTGAAGCCCACGGGCATGAGGTGCTTCACCTCGGCGTAGCCTGGGATGGCCTCGTACATGTAGTCGATGCCCGGGGCCAGAACCAGGTAGTCGTAGCCGATGTAGCCCCCGGTGGTGCGCACCAGGCGGCGGTCCCGGTTGATGTCCAACACCCTCTCCTGGACAAAGATCACCCCGTCCTTGACCACGTTGGTGTAGTCAAAGACCAGCCACTCCAGGGGCTTGACCCCGGCCAGGAAAAGGTTGGACATGGGGCAGGACATGAAGATGGGCTTCTGCTCGATGAGCACCACCTCCACATCTACCCCGGACTGGGCCAGCTTCCGGGCCACCGTGGTACCACCCCAGCCGCCCCCGATCACCACCACCCGGGGCTTCCGGGTGCGGGGAAGCAGGGTGGCTGGACGGCTATAGAACTCCTGGGCGAAGGCCGAGCCGGAAAAGGCCCCCGCCGCGGCCAAAGCCGCCCCCGTCTTCAAAACCTGACGCCGATTTACCTTGCTCATACTCCCTCCTTTACTGGCCAAGGCGGTAAGGGATCCCGCCTGTGGCTTCCAGAATCTGACCCATCACCTGGCGGGCCTCCTGGAGCATGGCCACCGCCGGGCTACCCATCACCCCAGGCATGATGGTCATGAGCATGGGCTCGATGGCACCCACCAGGACGTCATTGCCCATCTGCATGGCGAAGAAGCGGCAAGGAGCGGCGAAGCCGCCCGCGGGCTGGGTGAGGAACATGATCCGGGCCCACTCGCTCTTGCAGGGCATGATCACCGTCACCGGCCCCACCTTAACGTTGGGCAGCAGGTTAAGCCCGTTGGAGGTGAGTTCGGTTTCCACCATGAGCACCACATCCTCCACCTTGGCGCCCGGAACCCGGTACATGAGGGCGGGCATCATGCCGCTAGCGGGATCGGGCATCATGGCGGGTGGCAGGCGCTTCACAATCCCTAAGCGCCCTAAAGCCCCCTCGAGGCGCCAGGTGAGCCGCTCCACCTCGCCTCCGTACACCTGGAGCATACCGAAAAGAAGCCGCCCGTCAAAGGTGCCCACCAGATACTTCTGTCCCTCCCCGGTGATGAAGACCGTGGGCGGCAGGACGATGGCCGCCATGGGGTTCTTGGAAACGGCCTCCACGCTTCCCTTTTCGGGCTTCAGCACCACCAGGCGGTAGTCGGGGAAGCCGGGGCCCGTGACCTGGCGCACCTGCTCGCCCAGGTTCAGCACCCGGTCGGCCTCGAGGCCCACCGCCTTCAGAGCCTGCAGGGTCTTGCCCTCCACCTCTTCCAAGGAACCCCGAACCTCCACCACCAAGGCTTGGCCCAGGGCCAGCCCCAACAGGGCCACCAGCGCGAACAGTTTTCTCATGATCCTCCCTCCACTTCCAGGCCAGCGTCCAGCCAGCCCTTGAAGCCGTGCGCGATGTTCTTGGCGTTCTTGTAGCCCAGCGCCTGCAGATAGGCTGCCACCACCGCCGAGACGCTTCCCGAATTGCAGTAAACCAGGATCAGAGCCTCCTTGTCCTTGGGGAGCTCCGCCAAGCGGTCTGGTACCTGCCCCGCGTAGATGTGCACCGATCCGGGGACGTACCCCTTCTTCCGCTCCTCCTCCGTGCGCACATCCAGGATAAAGGGGTCAAAGAGGAGCAGGTCCTTGGCCTCCGTGGGGTAGACCAGGTAGCTGGCAGGGGGCACCCGCTTGAGGAACTCCCCAAAGGCCTCGACCCAGTCCCCTGCCTCCCCTCCCCCCTGGGCCCGGGCTAGGGGCAGGAGGGAAAAGAGGGCGAGAAGGTCGCGGCGGCGCATGGCTAGCGGGTGAAGAAGGGCAACTCCTCAAAGGAGTGCCCGGCCTTAGTGGCCTCAGCCAGCATGTACAGGGTAAGGGCGATGTGCACGTCGGAGTAGAACTCGGGCTTGGGGATGGCGATGGACTCGTAGCAGAAGTTGATGCGGTCCTCCATGGTGTAGAGCTTATCCTCCTCAAAGCGGTAGGCGGGCCACTCGTTGCCCAAGCCCTGCTTGGGGCTACGGACCGGGGAAAGCCGCACCCTCTGGCCCGCGTACTGGTCGTGGCAGACGGCGCAGCTCATGTCCCTTGCCCCCGCCCGGGTGTACCAAAGCTCCCGCCCCAGGTTGTACATGGCCAACTCCGCCGGATGCTTGGGCACCACCTGGATCTTGGCCTTGGAGGAGAAGGTGGCGATGTAGGTGGTGATGGCCTTGACCTCGTCCCGCTTGATTTCGCTGGGCTTGAAGCCCTGCACCGTCTGCATGCAGGTGTAGACCCGGCTCTCCAGGTCCTCCACCCGCTTGGTATCGGGGAAGTACTTGGGCAGGATGGCGTAGACGCCCTCCAAAACTCCCTTCCCCTTACCGAAGTCGCACTCCTCGAGGGTCTTGCCGCTCGGCCCCTTGCGGAAGAAGAGCTCCTTCCCTTCCTCGGCAAAAAGCTCCCCAGGAAGCACGCCGAAGGTCTCCAGGTACATCTGCCGCTGGCGCATGGCCTCCTCAAAGGGATCCAGGGGCTTTTGCTGCTGGGTGTAAGCCCCCACGCCTACCAGGGTCCCCAAGGCCACTGCGCCCAGTAGAATCCAGCGCTTCTTACGTCCCATGACTCACCTCCGGTTGATGGGGGACTCGGGGTCCAGGAGAAAAGCCACCAGGTCGGCGGTCTCCTCGGGGGTGAAGAGGCCGTGCACCCCACCCCGGTACATGAGGGAACAGGGCACAAAGGCCCAGGCGTTGTAGATCTTCTCGTAGGTGTACCGCACCACCGCCTCCGAGGTGCCCCGCTGCCCATAGTTGGTCAGGCTCGGGCCCATGGTGCCGTAGGCCACCTCGCTGGCCACCCCCGCGTGGCAGGCGTAGCAGTTCCCCCGCTTGGGATCGGTGAAGACCTTCTCCCCGTTCTTCCAGTCCCCCATGAGCTTGCCGTTTGCCGGGTATTTGATGAGGGCCTTCTGCTCGGCCAAGAAGCCTGGGATGAGGTCCGCGGGGAGCTTGTCCCGGTACTGGGAGCAAAGCGCTTGCCCCTTGTCCTGGGACAGCATCACCTGGGCGAACTCGTGGCCCCCCGCATGCAAAGCCGCCTCGAGGCGGGCCCTGAAAGGGCTCACTTGGGTAAGACCGATCCCCATAAGCAAGGCCAAAGCCGCCATTATCGCCGCTTTTCTGGTCATAAGCTCACCTCCGGTACACGGTAGTTGCGTCCGATTACCCGCACGTTGGCCTGAGGCAGGACCTTCACCCGCCCCTCAGCCTTCAGGTACTCCTCGAGGACCTGGTAGATGGGCTTGGGCTCATACCCAGCCTTGGCCTCCCCCACCCGCTGGAGCCTTCCCCCGTAGGCGGCCACCAGGTAGCGGCGGTTCGGGTCCAAGGGCTTGCCGCCCACCTCCACCTCCCGCACCCGCCGACCCGTGGGGGCATCGGGGTCCAGGACGTAGCGGAGGCCATAGACCCGGCTCACATCCCCTCCTTGCTGGTAGAAGGGATCGGGGGTGAAGACGTTGCTGGCGATGTCCTCGAGGGTGTTCCGGATCTGCTCCCCCCTTAGCCAGAAGAGGTAAAGCTCGGGGTAGGTGAAACCCAGGTAGGCGTAGAGGTGGTCCCGGGTGATGGCCTGCCCCGGCAAAAGGGTGGTGCCCCAGCGCACCGCCGGGCTGAAGACCAGGTCCACCTCCGGGTAAAGGGCCTTGACCGCCCGCCCCACCAGCTCATCCCAGGTGGAGTACAGGGTATCCCGCTTGTACAGCAAGGATTCGGAGACCGCCAAGGGTTCAAAGAGGTGCTGGCGGTGGGGAGCTAGGGTCTTCTCCAAAAAGGCCTCCACGTCAGGAGCCCCCGGGAGGTGGCGGGCCAAGACCGGCAGGACCCGAACCCTTAGGTTGGCGATACCCCCCTTGAAAAGCTCGAGGTCCACCCGCATCAGGGCCTTGCCTGCGGCACTTCCCGCCACGATCCAAGTCTTGCCCACCCGCCAGGGGGAAGGGGTGAGGTCGTGGGTGTGCCCGGAAAGGATGAGGTCAACGCCCTTCACCCGCCCCGCCAGGGCCACGTCCAGCTGGAGGCCATTGTGGGAGAGAAGGACCACCGCATCCGCCCCCTCGGACCGCGCTTGGTCCACGGCCTCCTGCAAGCGGCGCACATCCAGGGCAAAGGAAAGGCCTTCCGTAAACTCCTCGGGGTGGGAAACCTTCACGTAGGGATAGGTGGCCCCCACCACGGCCAGGGCGTAGCGGCCCATTTGGTGAATCCTGTAGGCAGGGTAAAGGGGGTCGCCGAAAAGCTCATCCACCACGTTGTAGGAAAGGTGCTCCCCCTTAAGCTTTTTGAAGAGCGCCTCTGCCCTTTCCCGCCCCAAGGTCCACTCCCAGTGGGAGACCATGTGATCCACCCCAACGAGGTTCTGCCAGTCCACAATGGCTTCCCCCTGGGTCAGGAGGGAAAGGCCGGAGTTGGTCCAGGTGTCCCCGCCGTCCAGGACCAAGGCCTGGCCCCCCTCGGCCTCCACCTGAGCCTTCTGCTGGCGGATCAAGGCGGTGAGGGCGGAAAGCCCCCCAATGGGGCCGAAGGCCTTGGCCAGCTCCACGAAGTCCAGGTAGCTGAGGAGGTAGGCCAAGGGGGTCTTCCGCTCCACCCCGTAGTAACGCAGGATGGCCTCCCCGGTGAGGTAGCCGGGCCTCCCCATAAGGGGCTTCGGAGCAATGAGATTGGGGGGCTCCATGAAGTAATGGGGAAAAGCCTGGCCGTGGAGGTCAGAGAAGTAGAGAAGGGTGGCGTTGCCGTAGGGGGGGAGGTCGTAAAGCCGGGAAGGGTTCTCCAGGACCTGGGCCAAGACCTTGGGTCCGAACCCCGCCAAAGCGGAAAGCCAGAAAAGAAGCTCCCTTCGGTTCATTTGGAACCCACCGCCGGCTTGGTGTTGAACTCAGACTCCGGATCCAACAAGTAGGCCACCACGTCCGCAATCTCCTCGGGGGTCAAAAGCCCCTGGGCCCCGAAGCGGTACATCACCGTGCAGGGGAAGTAGGCCCAGGCGTTGTAGATGACCTCGTAGGTGTAGCGCTGCACCGCCTCGGACTGACCCCTCTTCACCCCGTATTTCTCCAGGCTGGGGCCCACGTCCCCACCCAGGTGTACCGGGGAGCCGAAGTGGCAGGAGAAGCAGTTGGCCTTCTGCAGGTTGTTGAAGATGGCCCCGCCCTTCTTCCAGTCCCCCATGAGCTTGCCATTTTGCGGATACTTGATGAGGGAACGCTGCTCCTCGAGGAACTTGGGCAGAAGATCAGCAGGCAGGCGGTTCCGGTGGATGGAGCAGAGGGCCTGGTCTGGGCGTTGGCTTACGAAGACCTCAGCGTAGGCCTTGCCCCCCGACTTGATCCGCTCCAGCTCCGGGTCCTGAAAGTAGCGCTGGGCCAAGCCCCAAGCCAGAAGGGAGAGGGCCAAGAGGGTAAGGAGTGCCTTTTTCATGCTCCCTCCTCAGCGCACAAAGGCGGGCCACTCCTCCACCACCGCCCCGTTGTTGCTGTAGGCCAGGAAAAGCTCCAGGGCCAGGATGGGCAGGGAGTACAGGTCCGGCTGGGGGTGGGCGATGTTGCCGTAGCAGGCGCGGATGCGGTCCTGCATGGTCCAGATCTGGTCGTTAGAGTAGCGGTAAGCGGGCCAGTGGGTCCAGGACTTGTCCTTACCCAGGACATCCGCATAGGGAAGCACCCCGGCCCGCTTGCCCACGTAGGTCACGTGGCAGGTGGCGCACCCCACGTCCCGGGCCCCGGAGCGGGCGTAAAAGAGCTTTTCTCCCAGGGCGTAAAGGGCCCGCTCCTCCGGGAAGAGGAGGCGGACTTGGATGGGCTTGCCCGTGGAATGGCTGGCGATGTAGAAGGCCACGGCCACCACCTCGGACCGCTTCACCTGTGCCGGCTTAAAGCCCTGAACCCGGGTCATGCAGGTGATGATGCGGCTGTCCAGGTCCTCCACCTTCCCTGTGTCCAGGAAGTAGCGGGGAAGCCGGGCAGCGGCCCCCTCCAGCACCCCCTTGCCCAAGCCGAAGTCGCACTCGGCCATGGTCTTGCCTGAAGGCCCCTTGCGGTTGAAGAGCTCCTTCCCCTGCTCCACAATGAGCTCCGTGGGCAGGATACCTGCGGTTTCCAAAAGGAGCTGCTTTTGCCGCTTGGCCTCCTCCCGGGGGTCCACCCCCTCCTGGGCTAGGGCAAGGACCGCCAGGGCCAAAACACCAGTCGTCAACCACGCCTTGAGAGGCATATTCTCCTCTATAAAGGCAAAGGCGCCCGGAAAACCGGGCGCCCCACCTTAGGCTAGCTCCAGCTTTGCCGTACCCTCGCCGGTATCCCCATCAGTGTCCTTAAGCTTGACGGTAAAGGTTCCCGCCTTTTCCGCCTTGAACATGAAGCCGTAAAGGGGGTTGGCGCTGGTGGAGGGACCGGGTTTGGCTTCGGCCACCTTCTCCCCCTCAAAGTAGACCTCCACCTGGTTGATGTACTTGGCGGGGATGATCTTGCCCTCGGCATCCCTACGGGTGCCAGGCTCGTTGGGGTGCTGGGCGACTACCTGGAGCTTGAAGTTCTCGCCCGCCTTGGGCTTGGCCGGAGTCAAGCGAACAATGGTACGAATCGCCATTTTCTACCTCCTTAACCGCAGCCACCCACGGTCACGCGGGTGCTGGCCGAAGCCAAAAGGAACTTGCCGTCCACCGTTTCCACCACCGCCCGCACCGCGCTGGTCTCTGCTAAACGCACCCGGGTAGCGTAGTAGGGCAAGGCTTTCATGGGCATAAAGGCCACCAGGTGCGGGGTGGGGTTCTTATCGGCGAAGAGATGGATGGCCTTCACCTGATTAGAGGGAAGGTTCACCTCCACCTCGGCGGGAACATTGGCGCCGCTTTCGGCAATGGCCGGCATGGTGAGCTTGATGACGTTGGAGGGGGTAAGGTCCTTGAATCCCTTGCCCAACACCGCCTGCAAGGCCTTCTCCAGGTTGGCCAGGTCCTCGCCCTCCAAACCCTGCGCCCTTACGGGAAGCCCCGCCAAGGCAACGGCCCCGAGGGCTACGCCAGTGGTCCTTAGAAACGCTCGCCTATTCACACGCACCTCCTTTGGCACAGATCTGGCGCAGCTCCGAAAGGAACTGCGCCCGGGGCCGGCTGCCAAAAAACCGGCCCACCTCTTCCCACGTCCCCTTGCGGAAGACGAGGAAGACAAAGGTTGGGGTACCCAGCACCCTGTAGCGCCGGGCAAGCTCCTGACCCTCCGGGGTTTCCGTACCCACGGAGGCCACCACAAAGCGGTCCTCCAAAACTTGGCTCACTTGGGGATCAGAGAGGACAAAGGTGTTCATCTGGTCACAGTAGGGGCAATGAGGGGAATGGAAGTACACCATCGCAATACGGCCATGGGCCCGGGCCAGGTCCAGCGCCGCCCCATAAGGGTACCAACGACCAAAATCCGGGGCAGCCAAGGCCGCGGCCAGGGTTAGTACCAGAAGGGACCAAAGTACCCGGTATGCGTACATCTTATACACCGCCTGGGTACACCCAAGGACATTTGTACCCTAGCACCCCCCCCGGGACCATGTCAAGCTCCTTTGACACGGAATCCCCTTTTCATAAAAACCCACTTATGTGGGCTCCTCCCCTGTACCCCCCAGGACTATACCCTTAAGAAAAGTTAAAGACTGGGCTTGGCCAAAGGCCTTGACAAGGAACGAGGGACAAAATACCCTGATACCCCGGAGGGTAAAGATGAAGCGGACCCTAACGGTTCTCCTCCTTATCGGCGGCCTGGCCTTTGCCCAGGCGGACGGCGCTAAAGTATACGCCCAGTGCGCGGGCTGCCACCAGGCCAACGGCCAGGGACTTCCCGGGGCCTTCCCGCCCCTGGCGGGCCACGTGGCGGATATCTTGAGCAAGCAAGGCGGCCGGGAGTTCCTGATCAAGGTCCTGCTCTGGGGCCTGCAGGGGCAGATTGAGGTGAAGGGCATGAAGTACAACGGGGCCATGCCCGCCTTCAACGGCCTCAAGGACGACGATATCGCCGCCGTCCTCAACCACATCGTTACCGCCTGGGGCGACGACAAGAAGGTGAAGGACTGGAAGCCCTTCACCGCCGCCGAGGTCAAGGCCCTGCGGGACAAGAAGCTCACTCCCCAGCAGGTGCTGGAGGAGCGGAAGAAGCTGGGCCTGAAGTAAAGGTTACCTTTCCTCTGGTCCCGGGGCCCAAGGCCCCGGGTTCCTTAGTTTAATGAAGGGGTGCTGGAGCTCTCCCTGGAGAAGTCCTTCCCTGGCTTCCAGCTGGCCCTGGATCTCACGGCCCAAGAAGGAGAGGTTCTGGCCCTTCTGGGGCCTTCGGGAAGCGGCAAGAGCACCCTCTTGCGGCTCATCGCCGGGCTCCTAGCCCCGGACCGGGGCTTCGTGCGCTTTGGGGGCGTGGACCTCACTCCCCTGCCCCCGGAAAGGCGGGGGGTGGGCTTTCTCTTTCAGGACTATGCCCTCTTCCCCCACCTCACGGTGGCGGAGAACGTGGCCTTCGGCCTGGTGGAAGCCCGCTGGCCCAGGGCCGAGAGGGAAGCGCGGGTGCGGGAGCTCCTGGAGCGGATGGAACTCCTCTCCCACGCCGGCAAAAGGCCCCAAGAGCTTTCAGGAGGGGAGCAACAGCGGGTGGCCCTGGCCCGGGCCCTGGCCCCCAAGCCCCGCCTCCTGCTTCTGGACGAACCCCTGGGGGCCCTGGACCTGCGCCTACGGGAGGAGTTGCTCTTCTTCTTGCGCAGGACCCTGCGGGAAACCAGGGTTACCACCCTACTGGTCACCCACGACCAGGGGGAAGCCTTTCTCCTGGCCCACCGGGTGGCGGTGATCCGCCAGGGGCGTCTGGTCCAGGTGGGGCGGCCAGAAGAGGTCTACACCAAACCTAAAGATGCCTGGACCGCCCGCTTTATGGGCCACAAAAACCTCCTCTCCCCGGAGGAAAGCCAAAGGATAGGCCTGCCGCCTAAGCCGCATCTCCTACCCCCGGGGGCCCTGCGCCTGGGGGAGGGGGCGGAGGGTGTGGTGGAGGAACGGCTCTACTACGGGCCCAGGGTGGGGCTTTGGGTGCGGGTTAAGGGGGTGCGGCTTTACCTCGAGGCCCAGGAGGGCTCGGAGGAGGGAACCCCTATCCGCCTCCACCTGGACCTCAACCAGGCGTTACCCTTGGAAGGGTGAAGCGCTTTGCCCTCCTCCTGGGCGGCCCCCTCTTGGCAACGGAGGCCCTGAGGGCGCGCCTTCAGGGCTACCGCCTCCTGGCGGCGGACTCCGGTGGACGGCATGCCCTGGCCCTGGGGCTTCCCCTGGAGCTATGGCTTGGGGACTTCGACTCAAGCCCTCCTTGGCTCCAGCAAATCCTTCCCGCTCCCAAGGAGGTACTCCCCCGCGAAAAGGACCTTACGGACGGCGAAGCCCTGGTGCGGAAAGCCCTGGACCTGGGAGCGGAGGCGATGCTCCTCCTGGGGGCCCTGGGCGGGCGGCTGGACCACACCCTGGCCCACCTGGAGCTGGCCTTTTCCTTGGCGGCACTGGGGGTGCAGGTGGAGCTTTCCGACGGCCTCACCCGAGCCTTCCCCCTCCTCCCCGGAAGCCACACCTTTCCCTTGGAAGCCGGAGCCCCCTTCAGCCTCCTCCCCTTCCCCGAGGCCACCTTGGGGGTGGAAGGGGCCCGCTGGAACCTTCCCCCTGCCCCCCTCAAAGCCACCACTATGACCCTAGAAAACCGGGCCCTAGGGCCCATCCGGATACGGGTGGAGGCGGGGCGGGCGGTGCTCTACCTCTTCTGAGGGCGGGGCCGCCAGGGGCAAAGAAGGGCCCGCCGCCTCTCCTTGACAGGAAAAGGGGGGAAGGCTACACTAGCCTTTGGCGTTTGGGCCGCTAGCTCAACCGGTAGAGCAACCGACTCTTAATCGGTGGGTTACAGGTTCGAGTCCTGTGCGGCCCACCATCGCCTTTTAAAGGCAAAGCTTCCACTCTTGGAAGCGAGTTGTCGAGCCCGGCATCTCTCTTGGTCGAAGGAGGTGCCGGGCATGACAATTCTTGAAGCGCTAGAAGAGTTTCTGCAGGAGAAAAGGGTGGAGGGGAAACGGCCAGCAACCATCCGCTGGTATCAGCAGACCGTGAGCTATCTACTACGGGAGCATTTGGACCAGCCTTTGGTAGCCCTCAACCGCAGCCTGGTAACTCAAGCCCTGCTCAAAAATGTATCTCAAGCTACACTGGGCAACTATGACCGGGCGCTAAGGGGCTTCTGCAATTGGCTTGTCGCCGTTGGCTATCTAGACAAAAATCCTTTCCAAGGGCGCAAGCGCCCTAGGCAAGACTTCCGGCCCAGGCAGGTTCTAAGCCTAGATGAGATAGCCGCTCTTTTTGCCGCAGCCCGTAAAGACCCTCGTTTCCGCTTCCGTAACCAAGCCATCTTAGCGCTCGCCTTGGGTGCCGGACTACGGGCCTCGGAGATTTGCCGCCTAACCCTCCAAGATATTCAATGGGAAGAAGCTGTCCTGCGGGTAGAGGGGAAAACGGGCTTCAGTGTCGTTCCCCTCACAAAAGACACTTTGCGGTATCTACGGCTGTACGTGGACCGGGAACGCCGGGCCACCATACCCTACTTGTTTGTTCACAGGAACCGGCCCTTGAACGCCAATGCTTTGTCTCGCTGGATTCATCGCCTGGCTAAGACCGCTGGAATTGACCGTCCTGTAGGCATGCATCTCTTACGCCACACTTTCGCCACGCACTTCCTCAAAAGCGGGGGCGACCCCTTTACATTGCAACGTATATTGCGCCACAAGACCCCGGCTATGACCAGCCGCTACCTCCACCTCCTAACCGAAGACCTTAGGGAACGCCTGCAAACTGTGGACTTGGTGGCGTTAGTCAAAAGGGGAACACGCCCACAATGAAATTTGGAAGTGAGGTAGCATAGTGTAGCTTGGAAGGCTGTAACCCCGGATATGAGCAACCGACAGAGCTTGAAACCCCAATCTGGTGGTTGTAAACTTAGGAAAGCGGACAGGCTTTGGGCTCCTGGACGCGGGAAAACGGCCATGCAAGGGAGAGCCTGGCTCTTAATCGGTGGGTTACAGGTTCGAGTCCTGTGCGGCCCACCACGGAACCCCGGGGCCTTCCCCGGGGGTCTTCCTTTACCATGGGGCCCATGAAGATTCCTAAGACCCCTTTGGACCTCCTGGACCTGGACCTACCCCGGGGTGAACCTTGGGGCTATGGCTTCGCCCAAAGCCTCCTCAAAGCCCCCTGGGCCTGGCGGGCTTTAAGGCCCACCCCAGGGCTTCTCCAGTTGATGCGGCAGGACCTCGAGGTCCTCTTCCTGGAACTGGAAGAAAGGCGGAAGGAGTACCCTTTAGCCGACCTGGGAGAGCGCCCCCCCCACCCTGCTGAGGAAGGGGCCCTGGCCGCCCTCCTCACCCGCGACCCCGAGGCCCTGGCCCGGGTACTCCAAGCCCACGGACCCTATCCCTTTGCCCTCTACCGGGCCTTCCGCTTCGTTGGCGAGGTGCGCCCCCTGGAACGCTACCGCCTGCCCCAGGAGGACGAACTTCTGGGCTACGAGGAGCAGCTTAAGGCCCTTAGAGCCAATGCCCTTCGTTTCCTCTCGGGAAAACCCGCCCTCCACACCCTCCTCTACGGGGCCCGGGGCACGGGCAAAAGCACTGCCGCCAAGAGTCTTTTGCACCTTAGAGAAGCCCGCATGGTAGAGGTGGAGCACAATGCCCTAGCCCACCTGGAAAACCTGTTGGAAAAGCTGGCTCTCCTTCCCCATCGTTTCTTCCTCTTCCTGGACGACCTCTCCCTGGATCCTAAAGAGGATTCCTTCCATCACCTGAAGGCCCTCCTAGAGGGAAGCCTGGAAGGCCCCCCGGAGAACGTCCTCCTCCTGGCCACCTCCAACCGCCGCCACCTGGTGCGTCAAACTGGGGAAAACCCCCTACCCGGGGCCGACCCCAGCGCCTGGGACGAGCTTCAGGACACCCTGGCCCTTTCCGAGCGCTTCGGCCTGGTCCTCACCTTCCCCCCCTTTGACAAGGCCCTTTACCTGAAGGCGGTGGCCCACCACCTAGGCCGCCCCTTGACCCCGGAGGAGGAAAGGGAGGCCCTGCGCTTTGCCCTGCAAAAAGGCTTCTCCGGGCGCGTGGCCCGGCAGTTCGCCCAAAGCCTGCTCTAGAGCCCAGCGTACCTCAAGGCCGCCTCCACGAAGCCGGCGAAGGGAGGCGAGGGGCGCATGGGGCGGCTCTTGAACTCGGGGTGGCTCTGGAGGCCCAGGAAGAAGGGATGGTCCGGGAGCTCGATGGCCTCCACCAACCCCGCCCCCCGGCCCCGCATGCCCGGGGTGGTGGCGGAGATCACCAGCCCGGCTCGCTCCAACTGGTCCACATAGAGGGGGTTCACCTCGTAGCGGTGGCGGTGGCGCTCCAGGACCTCCTCCTTGCCGTAAAGGCGGTGGAGGAGAGTGCCGGGGCGGATGCGCATGGGCCAGTCCCCCAGGCGCATGGTGCCCCCCAGGCCCTCCACCTCCAGCTGCTCGGGCATGAGGTCGATGACCGGGTGGGGGGTGTAGGGGTCAAACTCGGTGGAGTTGGCCCCCTTGAGCCCGGCCACGTTCCGGGCGAACTCGATCACCGCGATCTGCAGGCCCAGGCAGATGCCGAGGTAGGGGATCTTCCGCTCCCGGGCGTACTGGGCCGCCCGCACCTTGCCCTCGATGCCCCGCACCCCAAAACCCCCGGGCACCAGGATGCCCGCCACGTCGCGGAAGGCCTCGTCCAGGTCCCCCGCCTCCAGGCCCTCGGCGTCCACCCACTTCACCTCCACCCGGGCCCCGTGCCGGATACCCGCATGCTTCAAGGCCTCCAGAAGGGAGAGGTAGGCGTCGGGCATCTTCACGTACTTCCCGGCGATGGCGATCCTCACCGTGCGCTCGGGGTGCTTCAGCACCCGCACCGCCTCCTGCCAGAAGGAGAGGTTAGGGAAGACAGCCTCGAGGCCCAAGGCCCTTTCCACCACCCGACCAAGGCCCTGCTCCTCGAGGAGGAGGGGTATCTCGTAGATGTGCTCCACGTTGGGGCTGCTGAACACATGCCCGGGGCGCACGTTGGTGAAAAGGGCCACCTTCTTCCGCACCTCCTCCGGCACCGGCTTCACCGAGCGCAGGACCACGGCGTCGGGCTGGATGCCCACACCCCTAAGCGTGGCCACGGAGTGCTGGGTAGGCTTGGTCTTGAACTCCTCGCTGGTCTCCAGGTAGGGGACCAGGGTGAGGTGGATGTAGAAGGTGTTCCCCTCCCCCTCGTCAAAGCGGAACTGGCGGATGGCCTCCAGGAAGGGAAGGCTCTCGATGTCCCCCACCGTGCCCCCCACCTCCACCACCACCACCTCGGCCCCCTGCTCCTCCGCCACCTTGCGGATGCGGTCCTTGATCTCGTCGGTGATGTGGGGGATCACCTGCACCGTCTGGGAGAGGTACTCCCCCCGGCGCTCCTTCTGGATGACCGAGAGGTAGACCTGGCCCGTGGTGAGGTTGTTGCCCCGGGAGAGGTCCAGGTCCAAAAAGCGCTCGTAGTGGCCAATGTCCAGGTCGGTTTCCGCCCCATCGGCGGTGACGAAGACCTCCCCGTGCTCATAGGGACGCATGGTCCCCGCATCCACGTTCACGTAGGGGTCAATCTTGATGGCGGTAACCCTATACCCCCGGGCCCGAAAAAGGGCTCCCAGGGAAGAGGTGAGGATGCCCTTGCCCAGGCTGGACACCACACCCCCGGTGACAAACACGTACTTCCTCGGCCGTTGCGCGTTCTCGGAAACCCCGTTCACGGGACTTCAGCCTACCACATCTGGCAAAAGACCCCGGGGTTATGGTACAGTTTTCTTTGGCGTTCTTGCGGGGTCCCCCGATCCCCCGGCAAGAACATGGTGCCTGGCACACAGAGTTGAAGGAGGGCCCAAACACATGCAGCCCAAGACGTACATACCCAAGGAGATCGAACCCCGGTGGGTTCTTATTGACGCCGAGGGCAAAACCTTAGGGCGGCTGGCCACGCAGATCGCCACCCTGCTACGCGGCAAGCACCGCCCCGACTGGACTCCCAACCTTCCCATGGGCGACTTCGTGGTGGTGATCAACGCCGACAAGATCCGCCTCACCGGCAAGAAGCTGAAGCAAAAGATCTATACCCGGTATAGCGGCTACCAGGGGGGCCTGAAGGAGATCCCCGCGGAGAAGATGCTGGCCACCCACCCGGAGAGGGTGTTGGAGCACGCGGTGAAGGGCATGCTTCCCAAGGGGCCCTTGGGCCGGAAGCTTTTCAAGCGCCTCAAGGTCTACGCCGGCCCCACCCACCCCCACCAGGCCCAGAAACCCGTTAAGCTGGAGGTCAGGTGATGGAGCAGTACTACGGCACCGGAAGGCGTAAGGAGGCGGTGGCCAGGGTCTTTTTGAGACCCGGAAGCGGCAAGGTCACCGTGAACGGCCAGGATTTCCAAGACTATTTCCAGGGTTTGATAAAGGCGGTGGCGGCCCTCGAGCCCCTGAGGGTGGTGGATGCCCTGGGGCGCTTTGACGCTTACATCACCGTGCGGGGAGGCGGCAAGAGCGGCCAGATCGACGCCATCAAGCTGGGGGTGGCCCGGGCCCTCCTCCAGTACAACCCCGACTACCGCGCCAAGCTGAAGCCCCTGGGCTTCCTCACCCGGGACGCCCGCGTGGTGGAGCGCAAGAAGTACGGCAAGCACAAGGCCCGCCGGGCACCCCAGTACTCCAAGCGCTAAAGAAGGTCCGGCTCGAGCCCCTGGGAGAGGATCCCAGGGGTGTTTTCCAACTCCAGAAGGGCCTCCTGAAGCTCCTCTGGCGAGAAGACGTGAACCCTTTCGTGCCTTAAATAGACCAAACGGCCTTCGGCCTCCACCCCCCAGGCCCGCCGCACCGCCTCCCGGTAGAGGGCCAACTGCAGGCGGTAATGCTCCGGGGCCATCCTCTGGTCGGTCTTGTAGTCCTCCAGATACCACCTGCCCCCCACCCGGTAAAGCCGGTCCAAAACCCCATACCAGACGGTGCCCCCAAGGGGCAGGACCAGGGGAAGCTCAGCGTGGTCCTCCTCCCGGTCTTCCAAAGCGGGAAGGACTTCCCCCAGCATGCGCCGGTGGTTCCAAAGGAGGAGCCGCACCTCCGCAAGAAGGCGCTCCTGCTCCTCCTCGGAGAAGGGGAGGGCCACCTCCTGCAGGAGGAGGGCCCGCATGGCCCCCTCGTCCCCCGGGTGCAGGTTGCGGGCCAAAGCGTAGTGCACCAGGGTGCCCAGGGCCCGGGGGTACTCGGGGAGGGTTTCGGCCTCGAGGGCCTGGGAAAGAGCCAAAGGCTCCCCCTCCCCCTTGCGATAAGCGCTGGGGGAAAAGACCGGGGGAAAGCGCTTGGACGGGATGCGGTGCTCCGCGTAAGGGGCGGGGGGCTGGGGTTCGGGAAGGAGTGGGGGGGAGGGCAAGGGAGGAAGGCCCGCCAAGGGGTGGCGGTGCACCAGGGGATCCTGGTCCCCAGGGCCCAAGCCCAGGTCCATGAGGGCCTCGGCCCAGGGTCCAGGCCGTTCGGAAAGGCTCCCTGTGAGGATAAGCACGTCCCTAGCCCGGGAAAGGGCCACGTAAAGGAGCCGGAGGGACTCCTCCTCCTGGGCACGGGCCAGGGTCCTTCTCAGGTTTCGGTAGCCCTCTGTCCCCTCCAGGGCCACCTCGCCGTCTATGCCCACCAGCACGGGCTCGGGCTTCCCTCCCTCGTGGCGGGCAAGGTCAAAGACCGCCACCACCGGCCACTCCAGGCCCTTGGCCGCGTGGACCGTGAGGAGCTGCACCCCCTCTCCCCCCTCGGGAAGCTCGGAGGTTTCCGGGTCCTCAGCCCGCACCTTCAACCACTCCAGGAGGGCCTCGAGGTCGGGGAAGCGCTCCTCCGCGGCCAGGAGGAGAAGGGCGTCCAGGTTGGCCCGGGCCCTCCGGGAAAGCCGCCTTAGGAAGACTTCGTCCCGCACAAGGGCCTTCAGGGCCTCGAGGGGACGCAAGCCTGCAAGCGTCTTGAGCCCATCCAGGCGCATCCGCACCTCCGGGGGAAGGAGGGAAAGAGGATCTTCCGCCTGCAGGGCCTCCTCCACCTGCCCGAGGTCCACCCCCACGAAGGGACCCCTTAGGAAAGCCAGGAGGGAAATGCGCTCCTCAGGGCTTGGGGGACCCTCCAACAGGGCAAGGCGCAGAGCGTGGTACACATCCCGCACCTCGGGCCTCTTGAAGAAGCTCTGCCCCCGCCTGAGGACGTAAGGAACCCCCAGGGCCCGGAAGGCCCTTTCCAGGAAGGGCAGGCTCCTGCGGCTTCGCACCAGGACCGCCATATCAGAGAAGGCGTAGCCCTGGCTGGAAAGCGCCCGCAGGCGCTCCGCCAGGAGGGCCGCCTCCCCTTCCCGCTTCCGGTCCAAGGGCTCCTCCCCCACCACCCAGTGGACCTCCACCCGGCCCTCCTCCGCCCGCAAGGGCTCCACCGGCACCCGCTCGGACTCAGGGAAGAAACGCTCCACAAAACGGTTCAGGAAATGGGCCACCGCCTGGGCGTGGCGCCTAGTTTGCCCCAGGCGTAGGACCTCTTTCGCCTCCCCCAGGGCCTGGCGGAAAACCTCCACCCGGGCGTTGCGGAAGAGGTAGATGGACTGCTTGGGATCCCCCACGGCCACCACCTGCACTCCCGCCTCCTCCAGGACCCGGAAGAACCGCCCCTGCAAGGGGTTCACATCCTGGTACTCGTCCACCAGGAGGTAAGGAAAGCGCTCCACCACCCTTCTCACCGCCTTGGGATGTTCCACCAGACGAAGGGCCAGGGCCTCGAGGTCCCCTGGTCCCAGGGCCTCCCGCGTGCGGCGGTGGTAGCCGGAAAGGACCTCCTGGAACAGCTCAAGAAGCCCCTCGGCCCCGGGCAGGGCCCGAAACGCCCCCGCCAGGGAGCGCTTCCGGTAAAGGGCAAGGAGGGACTCCTCTAGAGCAGGGTCCAGGCCCTTCAGGTAAAGGAGGCTTCGCGCCTCCTCCAGGAAGAGGGCTTCGGCCAAAAGCTCGTCCAATAGGGTAAAGTCCGGGTCCAGGGAGAGGAGGGGAGCGGTGTGGCGGATGGCCTCGGCCATAAAGCCGTGGATGGTGGTGAAAACCGCCCCGTAGACCTCCCGCTGCGCCTCCTCTGCCCAAGAAGCGGAGGAGAGCCTGGCCACCTCGCCTTGGATGCGCCGCCTGAGCTCCTCCGCCGCCTTGCGGGTGAAGGTGACGGCAGCCATGCGCCTTAGGGGCACCCCCTGGCGCAAAAGCGCCAGGAGCTCCCCCACCAAGGCGTGGGTCTTGCCCGTGCCCGCGGAAGCCACGTAGAGCCTCATACCTCCTCCTTGCGGCAGATGTCCGCCAGGCCACAGGCATAGCAGTGGCGGCCGGGCCTCGGGGAAAACCCCCCTTCGCCCCAACGAGGAAGCGCCTCCTTCACAAGCGCCCGCACCTCCTCAAGCTGGGGAGGCTTATCCCCTTTGCGGTAGGGGTTCTTGCGGAAAGGACGGGGTTCTCCCAGAAAGGCCCAGGTCCAGAGGTGGACCTCCTCCACCTCCTTCCTCTGCAAAAAGGCCCCGAGGGCGTACCACTCCGTCCAGCGCCGCCGGGGGCTCAGATCGGGGTCCTCCCCTGGGGGGAGAAGGCGGTAGAGGTGTACCACCCGCCCCCCCGCTTCCCGGCGCACCCCGTCTAGGCGCAGGGCGAAGCGCTCCCCCGGCCAGCGGGCCCAAAAGACCATGCCCTTTAGGTGCTCCTGGTGGAGAGCCAGCCAAGAGCCTACCTCCGGATGCTGCGAAAGCTCGTCTACCCTCTCGGGGAAGAGGTGCCAGCCCAGGGCCCCATCCTCCGAGCGAAGGGGGAAGCGCTCCAGATAGGTCCGAAAGGGGCACTCCCCGTGGCGGCGGAGGACCTCCAGGTGGGCCGGGGGGGCGTGGGAGGTGGGGAGGGGTGGGGTGAAGGATTCCTCCGGCAGGGCCTCGAGGCGGCCTGAAGGCGGCAGGGGCTCGGGCCTGATTCCCTTCTCCAGGGGTTCGTAGGCCCCCGAAGGCCCGGCTTCTGGGTAGAGCAAAAAGACCTCCTCCCCCCGCGTGGCCAGCTCCTCCAGGAAGAGGGGGTCCAGGCCCCGCAGGCGCCGGGGAAGCCCTTGGAGAAGACCCCGCTCCCGCAACTCCTCCAAAAGGAAGTAGTCCTCCCCTTCTCCCAGGGTGTAGCGCCCTGCCACCCAGTCCAGCACGTAAACCCGTCTGGCCCGCACCCCCATGGCCCGAAGCGGCGGGAGGAGGGCCACTCCCCGGGGGAGTTCTTTAGGCAGGGTCTCATCCAAAAGGAGGCTCCGCCACCAGGCCAAGGGGTTTCCCCCGTCTGCCCGCAAAGCCAGGCGCAGCCGGGAGAGGAAGAGCTCCTTGGCCGCCACCCCAAGCCGCTCCAGGACCTCCTCCCCCCAGGCCAGAAGATCAGGCCCGGGGGTGCGCAGGGCCAAAAACGCCTGCCATTCCTGAAGCAAGCCCTCCCTTTCCGCCAAAAGCGCCAGGGCCTCTTCCCCCGCAAGCCCAAGCCGCAAGGCCTTTCGGCCCAGGGCGGAAAACCCCAGGGCCAGAAGGTCCCGCCCGGTGGGCATGGGGTTCAGGAGGGCCAGGACCCTTTCCCCCTCCTCCGTGTCCGCCAAGGCCCCCTCCCGCCCGTCGTAAAGGGGCAAGCCGTACTCGTCCTGAAAGAGGAGAAGCCCGGGGATGCGGTCCTCCGGGGCCACCACCATCACCTCAAAGGGGTCTAGGCCCTCGCCCCCCAAGGCCCTGGGGGCCAGGGCCCGCTTCAGGGCCCTCAGGAGGTGGCGGGCCTCCTCCACCGGGTTGGCCAGGGCCCAGACCTCCTTCCTCACCGGCATGGGGGAAAGGGTCTGCCAGGGTTCCAGCCCCTCCGGAAGAAGCTCCAGGGTGAGGAGGACGGGTACCTCCCGGGCCAGGCGCTTAAGGAAGCGGAGGTCCAAAGGACCCACCTCCCGGAAGCCGTCCACCACCACCAGATCCGGCCTGGGAAACAGGCGAAGGGGTACGCGGCCCGCCCGGTGGCGGAAGTCGTCATAGTCCAGGGCCTTTCCCTTCAGGCGCTCGTAGGCGAAGTAGACCCGCCTGAGCCTCCCCGCCTCCCCATCCTTGGGCAGGGCGAAGGGAGAGAGGCCATAGCGCTTGAGTTCCGCTATCGCTCGGGCGAAAAGCCGGGCCTCCCCGGGGGCAATCCCTTCCCCGTAGAGGCCCCTAAGGGCCTCCCCCACCAGGGCCACCCTTCCCGCCCCAGGAAGCAAGGGCCCAAGCCGGCCCACCTCCGCCAGCACCCGGTAGTAAAGGGCCTGGAAGGACATGAACTCCAGGCCCAGCACCGCCCCTTCCCCCCCAAAAAGGCGGTACACGTAGGCCCTTTGGTGGGGCAGGCCTACCCAGTAAACCCTTCCTCGCCGCCTCAAGACCTCCAAGGCCCATTCCCGGGCCAGGGTGGTCTTCCCCGATGCCGGGGGGCCCAGGAGGGGATAGAGGCCAGGCTTCATATGGGGGCATTTTAAAACCGGAAAGCCCAGGAAACCCTTATGCCCTTTCGTCGCGAACCCTACCCCTTACACACTCCAAGAAAAAGGCTTGCGGAAGGGATCTCCCTGGACCTCCAACCTGGCGAAAGCCAGGTTGGATTCATCTCAGGGAATGGCTTCCGGGGAAAGGGGCAGGGGAGTAAGATCCAAGCCCAGGCGCAACACTCCCACCACCCGCCCCCGGTGGAGGACGAAACAGCGGTACCCCTCTGGCAGGACCAGCACCCGCCGGGCCAGGGAGAGCTCCCGCAGGAAGAAGAAGGGGCGCATCCGCATGGGCCTGCCGCGGATGGGACCCATGTAGGGCATGGGCCTACCCCCCTCGAGGGCCAAGAGCAGCAGGGGCCTCTCCCCCGCCGCTTGGCCCAGGACCAGGACCAGGGTATCCCCTTCCCGGTAGAGGGCCTGGACCTCGAGGGCCCGCACCACCCTAAAGCACTGGGTCAGCACCTCTTCGGGCGAGGGGCCAAAGCCCTTGGGGCCCTCCTCCCCCAGGGCCCAGCTCCCAAGGGCCAGGAGGAGGAAGACCCCAAACCACCGCATCCTTCCCAGTTTGACAGATTTGGCCTCAAGTACCCGCACGCAAAGGTTGCCCCACCGGCCAAAGTCGAAGGGGCGTGCTCATGGCCTCTTTGGGGCCCCCGTCGTGGCGCAAGCCACGACGGGGTACTTAGAAGCCCCGCTCGGCCGAGATCAGGGCCAAGGCCGCCCGGGCCAGCAGGAAGGCCCGGCCGGGCTCCTTGGAAAGCCTATCCTTGGCCTCGGCCACCAGATCCTTCACCAGGCTGTCCTGGGCCCGGTAGTAGGTGAGCTCCTTCTCCGCCCGGTCCACCACCCTCGGGACCCGCTGGGTCAAGCGGGCATCCAGGCCCGGCCGCCCCTTACCCCACGGGGCAAAGGCATGGCCCCTGGGTCCAAAGGGATGGTGCATCCCCATACGGGGGGCTGGCCTCGGCCCCCGGGCCTGCACCTGGGGTTCCCCTGAGGCTGCCCGGAAAAGGAGAAGGGCGGCCTGGGCTTCCCGCGCCGCCTTGAAGTACGCCTTGGCCTCGTAGCTCTCCTCCGCCCGGGCCTTCACCTCCTTGGCCCAGGTGAGAAGCTTTTCCTCGCCCGTGGCCCCCTGGGCCACCGCCTGGAGCCTGGCCAAGGCCGCCGAGGCTACCGCCGCCTGCTGGTAATCCGTGCCTTGGGCCAAGGAAAGGCCCGCCATCAGGAGAACCAAACCCATGAGCACCCGTCTCATTCCCTACCACCTCCGAACTGGAGGCTATCCCCTCTGGCTAAAGGGCGCATCGGGCGAAACCTTAAGGGAAGCCAAAGGCAGGCAAAGCCCCACCGCTGCCCCGTCCTGGTTCTCCACCCATGCCCTTCCCCCATGGGCCCGGGCCACCGCCGCCACCAAGGCGAGGCCCAGGCCCGTGCCCTTTCCCCCATGGACAAAGGGCTCCAGGGCCCGGGGCAAGAGGTCCTTGGGGAAGCCGGGCCCGGAGTCCACAAGCCAAAGCCAAACCCCCTCCTTGTCCCGCTGGACCCTGGCCTTAAGGGGAAGCTTCCCGTGGCGGCGGGCGTTGTCCAACACGTTTTCCACCGCCAGGGCGAGAAGCTCGGGGTCCGCCAGAACCTGGCCTTCCCCTTCTACCTCCAGGCCCCATTCCCCCAAGAAAGCCCGCAGGTCCAAGGGGATAAGCCTGGGGGAGGTGGCCTCGAGGCGGGATAACCTGAGGAGCCCGGAGAGCAAGGCCTCCATCCTTTCCGCCTCCCGTAAGGCCCCGGTAAGGGCCCTGGGCTCGGGCTTGCGCAGGAGCACCTCCAAGTACCCCTTCAAGGCGGCCAGGGGATTGCGAAGCTCGTGGGAGGCAAGGCGGGCAAACCGGCGGGCCGCCTCCTCCTTCTCGGAAAGCTCCCTAAGAAGCCCCCCCACCTGGGCCAGGCGGCTGTTCAAGGCCTCCACCAAGGGCCTTAGCTCCGCCAAACCAGGGTCGGGAAGGGGGCTTAGGTCCTCAGGCCGCCGGGCCTCCAGGAGCCTGGCCAGCTGCCCCAGGGGGCGAAGGGCCCAAGCAAGCCCCAGGGCGGAGAGCAGAAAGATGGCCAAAAGCACCCCTCCACCCCAGGAGGCGTAGAGGAGGAGAAGCCTCCGCCCCAGGCCGGCAACTCCCTCCAAGGGGACCGCCAGGCCAAACCCTCCCTCTTCCCGGGGCAGGGCCACGTAGAGCACCCCCCGCCACACTCCCTGGTAGGCTTGTCCCTGAGCAAGGGCCTCGAGGAGACCAGGGGGAAGGTTGGGGGAGGGCACCTCGGTAAAGGCCACCCCCTCCTTCCCTATCACGAAGCCCGTGCCTCCCCCATAGACCTGGGCCAGGCGGAAAAGCTCAAGGAGAAGGGCTTCCCCTTCCCCAGGCCCCTCCTCCCCAAGGAGGTAAAGCCGGGTGTAAAGGGCCCGGCGCAGATCCTCGCTGGCGGCCCTTTCCGCCTCCTTGGCGGAAAGAAGGGCCAGGGGCAGGGCCAGGAGCAAGAGGGCCAGGAAGAGCAGGGCAAAAAGCCTCCCCCTAAGGGAGGAAAAGGCGGTAGCCATAGCCGCGCACCGTCTGGATGGGGTTGGGCTCCCCCAGGGCCTTCCTCAAGAGGGAGAGGTGCACCTCCAAGGTGGCGGGGTCCACCTCCTCTCCCCAGACCCGGAGCATCAAGGCCTCCTTGGAAAGCACCTCCTCTGGGGACTCCAGAAAAGCCTTCAGGAGGAGGAACGCCTTGGGGGAAAGGGAAAGCCTCCTCTCCCCCCGGAAGGCCTCCATGCGCCTGGGATAAAGCCTCAGGTCCTTGTAGGCCAAAACCTCCGGGGCCTCCTTCCCCCTATGGGCGCGGCGCCAGAGGGCCTCGAGGCGGGCCAGGAGCTCGGAGAGGCTGTAGGGCTTCACCAGGTAGTCGTCCGCCCCCTCCTTGAGGCCCTTCACCCGCCACTCCACCGCATCCAAGGCGGTGAGCATCAGCACGGGTACCTCCGAGCGAGCCCGGATATCCTTAAGCAGGGAAAAGCCATCCCGTTCGGGCAGAAGCACGTCCAAAATCACCACCTCCGCCCAGGGAAGGAGGCTTAGGGCCTCCTTTGGGCTCTCCGTGGCCCTGACCTCGTGCCCCTCGAGGGAAAGCCCTAGCTCCAAGGCCTCCCGAACCCCTGGGTCGTCCTCCACCAGAAGCACCCTCATGCCGGGTTCCGCCAAAGGGCAAGGGACCGCACGGGGGCGTACACCTCCAAGGGGGGCAGGGCCTCCCCGGTCCTCAGGTCTATGCGATGGATACGGCTCGCCCCACGCCTGGCCGCATAGAGGATGCCCCCAAAGGGCAGGAGCTCCACCAGGCTCATGCGGTCCTCCCCCTCCAACAGGGGCAGGGTGTAGGAGGCGAGAAGGGATCCCGCCACATCCACCACCCGCACCCTGGCCGCCTCCACATCGTAGAGGTAAAGCCTCTCCCCCTCCACCCCCACCCCGCCCAGGAGCCTGAGCTCCTCGCTCTCTTTAGAGCGGCGGAAGGCATAACGGGAAAGGTAGCGCCCATCCAGGGCCAAGCGCTGCACCTGGCGGTTGCCGTAGTCCAGGACGAAAAGGAACTCCGGCGTGGCCACCAGGGCCTTGGGGTCCTGAAAGGTGCCCCGGCCCGGCCCCTGGCCGCCAAAGCGCCCCTGGTACTGCCCCTTCAAATCGAGCCGGCTCACCGTGGCGGTCTCCGAGTCCAAGACGAAGAGGCTACCGTTGGCCACCGCCAGGGCCGCGGGAAAGAGGAACTCCCCCGGCTTCATGCCATAAGGCCCGGTGGAAAGGAGGAGCTCCCCTTCCGGGGAGAAGCGGTGGAGGAGCCTGGCCCCGTGCTCAAAAACCGAGACCCAGATTCCCCCCTCCCCATCGGCGGCCACGGAGAGGGGAGGAGCTGGGAAGTAGCCCGGACCCGAGCCAATGCCGGAAAGGAGCCGGGCAGCGGTACCGGAAAGGTCCAGAAGCCGCACCGTGCCCTTCTTGGCCTCCACCCCCACGAGCAGGTAGAAGGGGTGGGGCAGGCCCTTGTCCTCCTCCCAGGAACCGGAGAGGACCTGGATCGCCTCGTCCAAGGAGGGGCGCTTGGCCGGGTCCTTCTCCAGCATCTTCAAGACCAGGTCGGAAAGAACCTGGGGAATCTGGGGATTGAGCTGCTTAGGAGGGGTAGGCACTTGGAAGATCTGCTGGTGGATGACGGTCTCATACCCCCCGGTGAAGGGGGGCTGGCCGGTTAAGGCCTCGTAGAGGACGATTCCCAGGGAGTAGATGTCCGAGCGGTGGTCCAGCTTCTGCCCCTTGGCCTGTTCCGGGCTCATGTAGACCGGGGTGCCGATGCGGGCTCCGGTGATGGTGAGACGGGTGAGCACCTTGCCAGCGGCGATGCCAAAGTCCATGAGGCGCACCCCCCTGGGGTCTACCCCATCCTCCTTAAGGGCCCCCTTGAGCACCATGATGTTGCCCGGCTTGATGTCCCGGTGGACGATGCCCTGGGCATGGATGTGCTTAAGGGCATCGGCCACCCGGGCGAGGATGGCCGCCGCCTGCTTCAGGGAAAGGCGCCTTTCCTCGATGAGCTTGTCCAGACCCTCCCCCTCCAGGTACTCCATGGCGATGAAGTGCACCCCATCCACCTGGCCATGGTCGTAGACCTTGACGATGTTGGGGTGGTCCATCTTGGCCAGGACCTCCGCTTCCCGGTGGAAGCGGCGCACGAACCGGGGGTCGCCCACAAAGCGTTCCTGAGGCACCTTGAGGGCCACCAGGCGGCCCGTTTTCTTGTCCTTGGCCTTGTAGACGGTGGCCATGCCCCCCACGCCCACCTTCTCCAGGATCTCGTACTGCTTTTGCAGAGCCTGGGCCTCCTCCGTGGTCTTGGAACCGGAGGAAGCCCGTGCCTGGGTACGGGAGCGCCTTTGGACCCTCCGCCGGGGACCCAGGTAGACCCGGGGTGCCACCATGACCCCCAGGCCCAGGAGAAGCCAGGGGAAAACCGCCTCCGCCCGTACCCCCGTAGCCCAGGCGGCTCCCGAAAGGAGGAGCAGGAGGAACCATAGGGGCCAAGAAGAAAGGCGAGAAGCCAGGGCTGCGGTGAGGAGAACCAGGAGGAAGGCCAATAGCCCCTGCATCACTCCACCCGTAAGGCGATGGCGGTCACGTTGTCGTCCCCGCCTCGGCGCAAAGCCTCGGCCAGAAGGCCCTCGAGGCTCGCCTGCAGGTCCTTGCCCAAAACCCACTCCTCCTCAGGCACCAGGCCGTAAAGCCCATCCGTAACCAAAAGCACCCCTTCCCCTGGAGCGAGGTGTACCCCCTTGAGGTCAAAGCGGGCTTCCGGCAGGCCCAAGGCCCGGGTGAGGACGTTGCGGTAGGGATGGCGCTCGGCCTCCGTGCGGGTCAGAACCCCTTCCCTCAAGCGCTCCGCCACCCAGGAGTGATCCTCGGTGAGCCGCTTAAGCCCCTTGGGGGTGAGGTGGTAGGCCCGGGAGTCCCCGATATGCCCCACCACCCCCTCCCTGAGCCAGTCCGCATAGAGGAAGGCGGTGAGGGTGGTGCCCATGCCCTTCTTCCCGAGCCTTTCCGCCTCCTTCTCCACCCGCTTGGCCGCCAGGGTGAAGGCCTTCTCCATCACCTTGGAGAGGCCCACCGCCGGCCGGCCCCCCTTCAGGTGCTCCGCATAGGCCCGCACCGCCTCGGAAAGGGCCTCGATGGCCACCTTGCTGGCCCACTCCCCCGCCTCCATGCCTCCCATGCCGTCGGCCACCGCCAGGAGGAGAAGGTTGCCCTGGGGAACCTCGAGGCGCATCACCCGGTGGAAGTCCTCGTTGTTCTGGCGGCGGCCCACATGGGAGACCGCGGCCACGCTGTACCGGGGAGCAAGGCGCATCGGACCCATTATAGGATGAATGGGTGGAGCACCTGGCCGACCTGGTGGACCTCTACGAGTACCGGGTGGAGGACCTGGTGGCGGGGCGCGTACCCAAGGGGGGGAAAAAGGCCCTCCTGCAACTACGAGCCTTCCTGGCCCAGTCCCGCCTCCCCGGCCCCCTGGCCAAGCGCTTCCGCCAGGCTGATGCCCGCTTCCGGGCCCTGCGGCAAAGCCTTAACCCTTCCCCACCCACGGAGACCCCTCCCCTGGACCTCCCTCCACCGGCCCTGGAGAACCTGGAGGAGCCCACCCCCACTGGAAAGCCCTCCCCCTTACGGGCCATGGCCCTAAAGGTGTGGCGCCTCCTGGCAGAGCGGGAGGCCAAGGCCCGGGCCAAGAACCTCCTCACCGGAAGGCGGGAGGAGCTCAGGCTCATTCACGCCTTCTTGCAGAACTACCTGGAGTACCGGGAAAAGGAAACCTTCAAGCGGGACTTCAACCTTTCCCGCTTCCATCCCACCCACCCCATCCCCTCCCTATCCGATAGCCTCATGGACCTCGAGGACCCCAAGGTGGCCGAGGCCCTGGTGATGGAGTTTTTGGAAACTGCCCTGCACCTTCCTCAGGACCTCCCCCTGCCCCCTGAGGAAACCCGCACCTATATCCGCCGCTTCCTGAACCGCATCCTGGAGTGGGACGACGCCTACGGCCTTCCCCCCAAGCGAGACCTCATGCCCTTGAAAAAAGCCCTGGAGGAGGCCAAGCACCTGGGGGCAAGCGCTCTGGAAATCGCCCGGTTGGAAGAACGCCTTAGGAAAGAGGCCCAGGAGGAAAGGCGGCGGGAGCTCCTCTTGGAAGAGGAACGGCGCCGCTTCCGGGTGGCATTGGAAAAGACCCTAGCCCTCCTGAACCTCCTCCCCACCCCGCAAGGGGAAACCCCCTGGCCCCGGGTTCCCGAGCCCGGCCAAGGGGAGGAAAGCCTCCTTACCTTACCCTTGAGGCCAGGCCGGATCCCCTTGGGACCCCTCACCCTCACCCTAAGCCAGGTGGAAGGAACCTGGCACCTGGGTTTGGGTGGGGAGGATTATGTGCTGGAGAACACCCTGGTGATCCCCTGGGAGGACCTCGAGGTCCTGGCGGTGCGAGAGGGGGATCTCCTCCACCTGAGGCTCGAGGCGCGAAGCGGGCTCAGGCTCTACGAGCTCCTGGCCGAGGGGCGGATGCTGGCCCTTCTCCTGAGCCCCAACCAGGACTACGTCTACCTGCGCCTCCTCAGGGCCCTTTCCGCCCGCTTGAAAGGCGAGTTCAGCCCCCAGGCCTTTGGCCCCGAGCTGGCGGAAAAGTACCGCCAGGCCCCGTGGGAAGCCCTGCAGGACTTCGCCCGCAAGGTTTTGGAGCTCGCCCTGAAGCGCCTGGGTGGGGCGGACCCCGCCCCCCTCCTCCAGGAGGTGGGCCAGGCCCTGGGGCGGGAGCAAGAAGCCCAGGTCCTGGCGGAGGCCTTGAGGGAGTACCTGGGCCGCCGCCCCCCCACCCGGGAAACCCTCGGGGGGGAGGTGCACCTGCTTTCCATCGGGGCCGAGCCCCTAGCCCTCAAGGTGGGGCAAACCGTCCTCTCCCTGCGTCCCAGGAACGCTCCTTCCGGAGACCCCCAGGAGGACGTCCTTTACGTGGGCCAGGCGGGCGAGATACCGCGCCGCCTCAAGGACCTGCTGGTCTACCGCCTCCCGGAGGGAACCGTGGTCCTGGCCCGGGAGGGAAGGCGGCTGGCCTATCTGGTGATGGGTAACCCTTGACATGAAAAGGTTCTTGGTATACTCCCGGACGAGGGGGTTTTATGAAAACTTTGCGGCACAAGGCCTTCGCCCGCCTGATCCTTTCCTACCTGGTTTCCCAGGCGGGGAGCAAGGTGCACCGGGTGGCCCTCCTGGTGCTGGTCTATCTGCTTACAGAAAAGGCCCTTTGGGTTTCTTTGGTCCTGGGAGTCCAGCTCGTGGGCACTGTGGTCTTCTCCCCCCTCCTTTCCGCCTGGGCCGACACCCAGGACCGCAAGCGCCTCCTGGTCTGGTCCGACCTCCTCCGGGCCCCCCTGGTGGCCCTTATCCCCCTCCTGGGGGCCAAAAGCCTTCCCGTCCTCCTCCTTCTGGTCTTTCTGGTTGAGCTGTTGCGGGACCTGCACGACCCCATCCAGAACGCCGTGGTCCCCGACCTGGTCCCCAAGGAGGAAGTGGACGAGGCCAACAGCCTGGTCCTGCTGGCGGATCGGCTTTCCGAGGTGCTCTTCGTGGGGGCCGCAGGGGTACTGGTGGCGGCGGTGGGGCCAGCCTTCGCCTTCTACCTGGACGCCGCCACCTACCTGGTCTCGGGGCTCATCCTGATGGGCCTCCCCTCCCTCAAGCCCCAAAGGCTTCCCAAGGCCGGCTTCTTCGCCCGGGTGAAGGAGGGGATCGGCCACCTGGCAAGCCACCCCGCCCTCCGCCGGGCGGTGGGCACCCTGTTCGTGGCCGCCGCCTTCGGCTCCGTGGAGACCGCCCTTGGGGTGGTCCTGGCCATCAAGTGGCTAGGGGTGGGTTCGGCGGGCTTCGGCTTCATGGAGGCGGCCATGGCCCTGGGGGCCATCCTGGGGGGCCTCGCCCTCCCCCACCTCCTGAGGCGCATCCCCAGGGAGAGGCTCTTCCTCTTAGGCCTTTTGCTCTTTGGGATCTTCGAGGCCTCCATCGGGGCCTTCCCCTTCTTCGCCTGGGTGCTCCCGGCCTTCTTCATCAGCGGCTTCCTCAACATGGCCTTCATCGTCCCCGCACGCTCCATCCTGCAGCTCAACACCCCGCAGGAGATGCGGGGACGGATCTTCGCCGCCTTCGGCGCGGTGATGAACGCCGCCGTCCTGCTGGGCACCCTGTGGGGCGGGGCCTTGGAGGGTTCCCTCGGGGCCCCTGGGGTTTTCCTCCTGGCCGGCAGCCTGGTGAGCCTGGCCGCCCTCTACACCCTCCTCACCGGAGGCATCCCCGCACCCCGAGAAACCCGCCAGACCCAGGAAGCCTGACCTAAGCTTCCCTCAGCCAGCGGGCCGCCTCCAAGGCGTAGTAGGTAAGAATGCCCTGGGCCCCGGCCCGCCTCAAGGCGTAGAGGCTTTCCAGAACCGCCCGCCTTTCGTCCAGCCAGCCCCTGAGGCTTGCCGCCTTGAGCATGGCGTACTCCCCGGAAACCTGGTAGGCGAAGAGGGGCTTGGCGAAACGGCCCTTGAGGGCGGCGAGCACGTCCAGGTAGGGCAGGGCGGGCTTGACCATGAGCATATCGGCCCCCTCGAGGTCATCCAACCCCGCCTCCCTCAGGGCGTCCCAGAGCCCAGCCCTGGGGTCCATCTGGTAGCCGGTGCGGTCCCCGAACTGGGGGGCGCTTCCCGCCGCCTCCCGGAAGGGGCCGTAGAAGGCGGAGGCGTACTTCACCGCGTAGGAAAGGACGGGCACGTGGGCGAACCCCCCCCGGTCCAAGGCCTCCCGGATGGCCTTGACCTGCCCGTCCATCATGGCGCTGGGAGCCACCACATCCGCCCCCGCCTGGGCCTGGGAAAGGGCCGTCTTGGCCAAAAGCTCCAAGGTGGCGTCGTTGTCCACGTAAAACCCCAAGGGGCCCTCCCGCACCACCCCGCAGTGGCCGTGGTCCGTGTACTCGCAGAGGCAGGTGTCGGCCATGACGAGAAGCTGGGGAAACTCCCGCTTCAGAAGGCGGATGGCCCGCTGGACGATGCCCTCTTCCGCATAGGCTCCCTGCCCCAGGGAATCCTTCTCTTCCTCGGGCAACACACCAAAGAGGATCACCCCCCCCAGGCCCGCCTTGAGCACCTCCTCCGCCAAGCGGGGGAGCTGGGCCAGGGGATGCCGGAAGACCCCAGGCATGGAGGAAACCTCCTCCGGCTCCCCTCCCTCCTTCACAAAGACCGGCAGGACCAGGTGCCTTGGGCTAAGCTCCACCTCCGCCACCAAGGGCCTTAGAAGGGGCGAACGCAGCCTTCTTGGGCGCTCCATGCCTTCCACTATACTCAGGGAGGAGGTAGCATGAACCTGCAGAAGCTCTTGAAGGAAGCGCAGAAAGCCCAGAAGAAAGCCGCTGAGATCCAGGAGCGGCTGGAAACCATGACCGTGGTGGGCACGGCCCAGGGCCTGGTGGAGGTGGAGGCCAACGGCCACGGCAAAATCCTCGCCCTGCGCCTCAAGCCCGAAGCCTTGAAGACCTTCGCCGACGACCCGGAGGGCCTGGAGGACCTCCTCCTGGTGGCCATCCAGGACGCCCAAAAGAAGGCCCACGAGCTTTCGGAGAAGGAGATGGCCCGGGAGCTTGGCGGCGTGGGGCAGATGCTGGGCAAGCTTTTCTAGGATGAGGTACCCGGAAAGCCTCCTCAAGCTAGCCCGCGCCCTCTCCCGCCTGCCTGGGATCGGCCCCAAGACGGCCCAGAAGCTTTCCCTCCACCTGGCCTTCCACCGGGAGGAGGTCGAGGAGCTGGAAAGGGCCTTGACCGGGCTCAAGGCCTTGGGCGTCTGCCGGATCTGCGGGAACCTGGCGGAAGGGGAACTTTGCCCCATCTGCCAGGACGAAACCCGGGACCGGTCGGTGATCGCCGTGGTGGAAACGGTCTCCGACCTCTTCGCCCTGGAACGGAGCGGGGAGTTCCACGGGCTTTACCACGTGCTGGGTGGGGCCTTGAACCCTCTGGAAGGAGTGGGTCCAAGGGAGCTCAACCTGGAAAGCCTATGGGCCAGGCTTTCGGGGGTGGAGGAGGTAGTCCTGGCCACCTCCATGACCGTGGAGGGGGAGGCCACCGCCCTCTTCCTGGCGGAGGAGCTCAAGCGGCGGGGGATCAGGGCCAGCCGCCTGGCCTACGGCCTCCCCGTGGGGGGAAGCCTGGAGTACGTGGATGAGGTAACCTTGGGCCGGGCCCTGGAGGGTAGGAAACCCCTCTAGGCGACGGGGAAGGGGGTATGGGGGTAGAAGAGGAGCTTTTGCAACACCTCCTGGACCAGGTGGAAGGCGCCTTTGCCGCCGCCATCGGCACCCTGGACGGGCTCCTGGTGGAAGGGGCCAGGCGCAGGCGGGTGGACCTCGAGGCGGCCGTGGCGGAACACGCCGCCCTTTTGCGCCAGGCCAAGGCCGCCTACGCCGGAAGCCTGGGCACCCCCCGGGTGGACGAGCTTTTGGTGGGGGGCCACCCCGTGGTAGGCTATGTCCACGTGGTGCGCAGGCTAGAGCGACGACCCCAGGGACCCGTGCCTGAAGGCAAGGGACACGAGGAACTTTTCCTCCTTCTCCTCATGGCACCAGAAGCCAACCTGGGCCAGGCGCGTCTGCAGACAACCAAGGCCGTGGAAAAGCTAGCGGAGGTGGCGGGATGGCTTACCTAGAGAGCCTGGCCCCCTTTGGCGTCAAGCGGGCGGTGCTTACGGGCCTGGACGGTCTGGTCATCGAAGCCCTGGGCCGGGGCAACCCCTCGGCAGAGGTCCTGGCGGCGGAGCTGGCCTCCCTGGTGCGGCACATGACTCCCTTGGCGGAAGCCCTCTCCGGGGAGGTGCGCCGCTTCACCCTGGCCACGGAAAACCACGAGATCCTGGCCCTCAAGGTGGGGGAGTACGTCCTAGGAGCGGTCATCGAGCGGGGCATGGACCGCAAGGCCGTGGGCCAGGAGTTAACCCGCATCGCCCTTAAGGTGCAGAACCTCTGAAATAAGGAGGCATGGTGGAACAAGCCCTACAGGAACTCAAGGCCACCAAGGGGGTACGGGTGGCCGCCCTCCTCAGCGAGGACGGGTTCGTGGTGGAAGAGGCCCGGGAAGGGGATGCCCCGGAAGCCAGCCTTCTTTCTGCCCGGGCAGCCACGGTTCTGGGCACCGCCAAGGCCCTGGCTCAGACCCTGGGCCAGGAAGGAGTGGAGGAGGTCATGGTAGAGTACCCGGAGGGGGCCTTGCTTTTGGTGCCCCTTCCCGGCTATCACCTGCTCCTCCTTCTGGACAGCGTGAGAAGCCTGGGGCGGGTACGCCTAGCCTTGAAAAGGACCGTACCCAAGTTGGAGGAGGCGCTTAGATGAGCGAGCTGAAGTTGGATATCCAAATCGACAAGGACGTGGCCCTGGGGCGCTACACCAACCTGGCCCTCATCGCCCACACCAAAAACGAGTTCATCCTGGACTTCGCCCTCCTGCAGCCCCAGGGAGGGGCCATGGTGGTGAGCCGGGTGATCACGAGCCCCCAGCACGCCAAGGCCCTTCTTCGGAGCCTGGCGGAGAACATAGCCCGCTACGAGGAAACCTTCGGCCCCATTCCCGAGCCGGTGGCGGAAAGCCAGGCCTGAAGCTCTCCCGACCCAATACCCCACGCTGAATGGGTCAGCGTGGGGCTTTGGCTTGCCGCTGAGGCTACAGGTTTTCCCGCCACCAGTCCAGGTAAGCCTTGAGCCGAGCCACACGGCGGTCGGGCCGGCCGGAGCGGGAAAGCTCGTGGCCTTCTTCCGGCACCCGGAAGAAGCGGGCCTTCACCCCCAGGTGGAGGAGGGCGGTGTACCAGGTCTCCCCCTGGTCGATGGGGCAGCGGTGGTCCCCCTCGGCGTGGACCACCAGGGTGGGGGTCCGCACCTGTTGAACCAAGCGCAAAGGGCTCTTCTCCCAAAGCACCTCCGGCCTCTCCCAAGGCTTGGCGGAAAGCTCCAGGAAGGTGAAGCGGGGACCGATGTCGCTGGCCCCGAAGAAGCTCAGCCAGTTGCAGATGCTCCGGTCGGTAACCGCCGCCCGGAAGCGCCCGGGGTGGCGGGCGGTGAGCCAGTTCACCATGTACCCCCCGTAGCTTCCCCCCGCCACCCCCACCCGGGCGGGGTCCAGGGGGAAGCGGGCGAGGACGTGGTCCAAAAAGCCCAGGAGGTCCCGCTCGTCCCTTTCCCCCCATTCCCCTTCCAGGAGGGCGAAGTCCTGGCCGTAGCCGGTGGAGCCCCGGGGGTTGGCGAAGGCCACCGCGTACCCCGCCTGGCGGAAGAGCTGGAACTCCAGCATGGGCGCCCGCCCGAAGGCGGTGTGGGGCCCCCCGTGGATGTAGAGGATCACGGGGTGGGGCCCTGGCCCTTCCGGAAGGAGCACCCAGCCCGGCACCCGGTGGCCCTCGGGGCTCGCCCACTCGGTGTAGACCGGCTCGGCTAAGGGGAGGGCAACCTTCTCGTTGGGGTCGAAGACGCCCAGGGGCCCCTCGAGGCGGGCCGGGCGGGTGAAGTCCTCGGTGAGGAGGAAAAGTCCTCGCTCCGTGGGGGCGAAGGCGAGGACGCTCCCCCCTGCGGGCAGGGCCTCGGCCTTCCCGGAAAGGTCCACCCGGTAGAGCCGGGCCAGGCCCGCCTCGGTGCGCACCACGTAGACCCCGTCGCCGCCCCACCTGGGCCCTTGGGGGTGGGCGCCGTAGCGCAGGTCGCTGTTCACCGAGTTCAGGAGGCTTCCCTCCAGGAGCACCCGGGCCTCCCCGCCCCGCAGGTGGTAAAGCCGGGCCTCCGTGCCCCCGCCCCGCTCGAAGACGTGGCCCAGGAAGAAGAGCCCCTCCGGGCTCCACTCCAGGGCGAAGATGGGGCCCACCCCCCCGTAAACCCTTTCCAGAACCCCATCCCGCAGGAGGTAGAGGGTGTCCCGCCCCTCCGCCTGGGCAAGGACGTCCTCCGCCATCACCAGGTAGAGCCCCTCGGGGGCGAAGACCATCTCCTTGGGGGCCGGGTAGCGGTCCAGAAGAAGGCGCTTCTCCCCTTCCTTCCAAAGGTAGAGCGCCACATTGCCCTCGGGCAGGAGGCCGCGCCCGTCAAACTTGAAGGGCCAGCCCTGGTAAACCCGGGGGCTACCGGGCTTGGGCGCCTCCTTCAGGGCCAAAAAGGCCACCTCCCCCCCGGGGGAGAGGGCGTAGTCCAGAACCCCCGGGGTTTCCGTGAGCCGCTCCGCCTCGCCCCCCCGGAGGTCCAGGCGGAAGAGCTCCTGGGCCTCTCCCACCTTGCGCAGGAAGTAGGCGTAGGGGTGGGCATAGCGGGGCTTTTTGGCCTCCTCCTGGGTGAGAAAGCGCAAGGTGCCGTCAAAAAGGGCCAGCCTCGAGCGGTACCGGGGCGGGTCCCCCTCCTGGATATCGGTCAGCAGGAAAAGGGGGAAGCCATCGGGGCCAGGGGTCAGGTCCGACAGGAAGCGGAGCTTGAAAAGGATTTCCGGTTCCATACCCCCATAATACTGACCGGTCATTCGCCTGTCCCCAGGCCCGCCTTTCCGGTAAGCTGGGCGCCATGGATCGGGACGAGTTGGTGCGCTACTTGGACACGTACCTGCGCCTAAAGGACTTCCCCCAGGACCTCTCCTTAAATGGCCTGCAAGTGGAGGGGAAGAAGGAGGTGCGGAAGGTGGGGGCGGCGGTGGACGCCGCCGAGGCCATCTTCCAAAAGGCCCTCGAGGAGGGGGTGGACTTCCTCCTCGTTCACCACGGCCTCTTCTGGGGCAAACCTTTCCCCATCGTGGGCCACCACAAGCGCCGCCTGGAGCTCCTCTTCCAGGGGGGGATCAGCCTCTACGCCGCCCACCTGCCCCTGGACGCCCACCCTGAGGTGGGCAACAACCACGAGCTGGCCCGGGCCCTGGGCCTGGTGGGGCTGGAGCCCTTCGACGTGGGGGTGAAGGGGCGGTTTCCCCTTCCCACTCCCTTGGTCCAGGTGGCGGACATGCTGGGCCAGCTCACCGGGATGCAGCCCTTGGTCCACCAAGGGGGCAAAGGCCTGGTGGAAACGGTGACCATCGTATCTGGCGGGGCGGCGAGCCTCATCGGCCAGGTGGACACGGACCTCTTCATCACCGGGGAACCCAAGCACAGCGTCTTCCACGAGACCTTTGAGCGGGGATTGAACGTCATCTACGCCGGGCACTACGACACCGAGGTCTTCGGGGTGAAGGCCTTGGCAAGGCATCTGGAGGCCCGCTTCGGCCTGCCCTGGGTCTTCCTGGACCACCCCACGGGGCTATGAAGGGCTTCTTCCTCACCCTCGAGGGTCTGGACGGCTCCGGCAAGACCACCCAGGCCCAGCTCCTGGCCCGGTTCCTGGAAGGGAAAGGAATCCGGGTCCGCCTGACCCGGGAGCCCGGCGGGGGGCTTAAAGGGGTGCGGGACCTCCTATTAAAGGAAGACCTTTCCCCGGAAGCCGAGTACCTCCTCTTCAGCGCCGATCGGGCAGAACACGTGCGCAAGGTCATCCTTCCCGCCCTGGAGGAGGGCTTTTGGGTCATATCCGACCGCTACCTGGACTCCAGCCTGGCCTACCAGGGGTATGGCCGCGGCCTTCCCCTCCCCTGGCTCCTAGAGGTGGCCAGGAGGGCCACCTTGGACCTGAAGCCCCACCTCACCTTCCTCCTAGACCTGCCCCCGGAGGAAGCCCTTAGGCGGGTAGCCACGCCGGACCGCCTGGAAAGGACGGGGCTCGAGTTCTTTAGGCAGGTCAGGGAAGGCTACCTTAGGCTGGCGGAAGCGGAGCCCCAGCGCTTCCGGGTGGTGGACGCCACCCGGCCGGTGGCTGAGGTGCAAGCGGCCATCCAGTCCAGCATTTCCAAGCTCTTCCCGTAAAAGCTTTCCTATCTGCCATAATGATCCCATGCTCCTTTCTCCCGCCCGGTGGCTGGCCCCCATGGTCCTGGGGCTTGCAGCCCTGGCCCAAGGCTTATCCTTTCCCAAGAGCACCCTTTACGTGGAGCAAGGGGGAAGGCGCCACACCCTAAAGGTAGAGGTGGCGGACACCCCCGAGCGCCAGGCCCAGGGCCTCATGTTCCGCAAAAGCCTAGGGGAGGATGAGGGCATGGTTTTCCTCTTTCCCACCCCTACGGCCGGGGGCTTCTGGATGAAAAACACCCTCATTCCCCTTTCCATCGCCTTCTTTGACCGGCAGGGGGTCATCCTGCGCATCCTGGACATGGAACCCTGCCGCAAGGATCCCTGCCCCGTGTACTACCCCGGGGTGGTGTACCAAGGAGCCCTCGAGGTGAACCAAGGCTGGTTCCAAAGGCGGAGCCTCACCCCTGGGGCCAGGGTGGGAGGGGAGGCCCTGAAGTTCTGGCCCAGGTAAGGTGGAGCGGAACCCCCTCTTCCCCCTGGTGGCCTTTGCCCTGCTGATCGCCCTTTCCGTCTTTTCCTTCATGGGCTACCTGCTCGCCGCCAGGAGGCTGCAAACCCCCCCTCCACCCCAAAGGGTGGTGGTGGAAACAGCCCATGGCCAAAGGGTGCTCCAGGCCCGTTTAGCCCGCACCCCGGAGGCCTGGAGCCGGGGCCTGGGGATGCGGAAGGAGGAGCTCGAGGCCCTCCTTTACCTATTCCCCGAGGCCACCGACGCCCCCTTCAGCGCCCAGGGCTATCGCTTCCCGGTGGTGCTGGCCTTTCTGGACGCCGAAGGCCGGGTGCTCAAGGTGGCCAGGCTCCAGCCTGGGGAAACCTACGCCCCGGGCCTCGCCTACCGGGGGGTGCTGGAGTTGCGGGAGGGCCTCCTGGAAATCGCCCCTGGGGACCGTGTGAGGCCTTAAGTACCCCGTCGTGGGTTTTGGCNAGCCGCTTTGGCTTTGGCCGATGGGGCGAGCTTTGCGTGCGGGTACGGAAGCCCATACCCCCGCCTAGGGGTAAAGAGGAGCCCCACCCCCAGCAGGACCAGCACCAACGCCGCCAAGTTGAGAAAAAAGTATAAGGCCCGAAGCCCGAGCTTCGGACCCAAAACGCACCGGGACTACTCCTCCTTTTCCTCCTTTTTGCTCTCCGAGCTTTCCGACTTGGAGCCGGAGTCCTTCTTGGCGTAGTCCTTAACGTGCCAGCCCGAGCCCTTGAAGATGATGGCGGGAGGGGTGATGACCCGCTTCAAGGGCTCGCCGGTTTCCGGGTGCGCCTTGAGAGGCTCGTCGTGGAAACCCTGTTCAAACTCGTAGTAGTTCCCCGTCTCCAGGCCCTTGTAGACGTAGACCGGCATACCCACCCTCCTGTCCAGCCATTTTGACACTCAGCTACCTTGAGTGTCAAGGGGGTGGAGTGGTACCCTCCCCCCGTGGACAAGCCCGCCCTGCGCCGGCACTGCCTCCGCCTCTGGCGAACCCTGGACCGGGAACGCCTTTCAGAGCAGGTGGTGGAGGTCCTGGTGCCCTGGCTTAAGGCCAGAGGCTTCCGGGCCATCCTCCTTTACCATCCTCTGCCCCACGAGCTGGACCTCCTTTCCCTTACCCGGCTTTACCCCGCCCGCTACTACCTGCCCAAGGTGGCCGGCACGGGGCTTACGGTTCACCCCTTAGGCCCCTTGGCCCCCGGACCCTTCGGCCTCCTGGAACCCACCACCCAGGCGGTGGACCCCCAGGTCCTGGACCTGGTGGTGGTCCCCGGGTTGGCCTTTGACCAGGAAGGCTACCGCCTGGGGCACGGCAAGGGGTATTATGACCGTTTTCTGGCCACGGTCCGGGCCGAGAAGCTTGGGGTCATCCCCAAGGCCCTTTTGTTTCCCTGCCTTCCCCGGGACCCCTGGGACGCGCCGGTAAGCTTCTTGGCCACCGAGGAAGGGGTGCGTCCGGTCAAATGACCCATAGGTCAGGCCCCGGGGGTGCTACACTTAGGCCCATGCGGGGAGCCCTTTTGGACCGGGACGGGGTTCTGCTCCTCATGGACGAGGAAGCCCTTTACAAGAAGGCCCTGGAGCTTTCCATCCACGGGGCTGGCCTGGAAAAGGCCCTGGCCGTCCTGGCCCAGGTGGTGCACGAGATCAACGAAGCCGTGCGCCACCTCCAGGTGCGGACCCTCGAGGAGGAAGGCCGCTTCTGGAGGAAGCAGGTGTTGCGGGTTTCCCAGGAGCTTCGCGTGCCTGAAGCAAAGCTTCTTTCCCTGCGCTACTACCACTTCATGCGCCAGGCCCCTGGAGCAGAGGCGCTTCTCCGGAGCCTCAAGGCCCAGGGGCTCAAGGTGGGGGTCCTTTCCAACACCCTCCCAAGCCTCCGGGAAAGCCTGGCCTACCACGGCCTGGCCCCCTATGTGGACGGCTTCTTCGCCTCCTGCGCCCTGGGCGTGGCCAAGCCGGACCCCAGGGCCTTCCTCCTCGCCCTGGAGGCCCTCGGCCTCGCGCCCGAAGAGACCCTCTACCTGGACGACGACCCCGAGAACGTGGCAGCCGCCCGGAGGCTCGGCCTCCGGGCGGAGCTGTACGAGATCAGAGCACCGGGAGCTCCGCCACGGTGAGCACCTCCAGGGTAGGGCTTCCTTGACGGAAGGCGGCGATCCGTCCCACCACCCGCCCTCCTGCCCGGAGCACCATCCTCTCCATGGCCTTCATGGTTTCCCCGCTGGAAACCACATCGGATACCAGGGTTACCTTCTGGTTAAGAAGCTTCTCGGCGAAGCGCCGGTCCAGCCAGAGCACCTCCCCCACCCCTAGGGTCAGGGTCTGCACCTCCTGGATGATGGGGTCTTCCATGTAGGGGCGGCGGCGGCGCCGGGCCACCACGTAAGGCAAGCCCATCTCCTCTGCCAGCACGTGGGCGAGGGGAATCGGGCTCGTTTCCGTGGTGAAGAGGACCTCGGTACCCGCGGGCACCAGGGGCTTTAGGGCCTGGGCCGCCGCCCGCACCAGCTCAGGGTCCCCCAAAAACTCCACCAGGGGGATGCGCCGCCCGGGCAAGGGCTCGATGAGGGGCACGTGGCGGGTGACGCCGCCGATGGTGATGGGATAGGTTTCCATAAAACCTCCTATTCCGGCTTAAAGAGGGGAAGGTGGCCTAAAGCGATGACATCCTGGCGGGGCGTGCCCTCGGTGAAGACCGCCAGCACCGCCACCACCTGCCCCCCCACGCTCTCGATGAGCTCCCGGAGGCCGGAAAGGGTGGAACCGGTGGACACCACGTCGTCCACGATGGCCACCTTGTGCCCCCGGATGAGGGGGATATCCGCCCCATCCAGCACCAGAAGCTGGGGCTTGCCCGTGGTGATGGAGAGCACCTGGCGGCTCACGGGGTTGATCATGTAGGGCTTCTCCGTCTTCCGGGCCACCACGTAGGGCTTGCCGGTGATGCGGGAAAGGGCATGGGCCAAGGGCACCGCCTTGACCTCAGGGGTGACCAAGGTTTCCACCTCAGGGGGTAAGCGCTCGGCCAGTGCCTCGGCGGCGGCCTCGGTGAGCTCAGTGTCCCCCAGAAGGTTTAAAAGGGCCACGGCCACATCCGGCCCCACCTGGACGATGGGAAGGTCGCGCCGAACCCCGGCGATCTCCACAGGGTAGGTCCTCACGCCGCTAGTCTATACTCTAGGTATGCTAAGCGCCAAGATCGAGACCCTGGGCGTGGACCCCCAGAACGGGAGCGTGGTGGTCCTGCTCAGGACGGAGAACGACAAGCTTCTCCCCATCGTCATCGGCCCCCTCGAGGCCCACCACATCGTGGTGGCCCTGCAAGGGGAGAAGCCCCCCCGCCCCCTAACCCCAGACCTCCTGCTATCCGTAATGGAAATGCTCCAAGGTAAGCTGCTACGGGTGGAGATCATTGACCTCCGGGACGGCACCTTCTATGCCCGACTCATCCTGGAGCATCGGGGCATCGAGCTGGAGGTGGACGCAAGGCCCTCCGACGCCATGGCCCTCGCCCTCAGGGCCGGGGCCCCCATCCTGGTGGCCGAGGAGGTGGTGGAAAAGGCGGGAGTGGAGGAGGCCAGCCTAAAGCCCCACGGAGCCGCTGAGGCCTAGGGGGCGCCCATGACGTGCACGTGCACGTGGAAAACCTCCTGCCCTCCCTTCTCCCCCACGTGCACCTGAAGCTTGTAGCCCTCAAGCCCAAGGGCCTTCGCCACCCGGTTGGCAGTGCGGAAGAGAGCCCCAAGCCTTCTCTGACCCTCCTCCGTGTCGGGGTAGTCGGAAAGCTTCGCTATGTGTTCCTTGGGCACCACCAGCACGTGCACCGGGGCCCTGGGCCTTATGTCGTGGAAGGCCACGAAGCCCTCATCCTCGTAGACTTTCCGGGAAGGAAGCTCCCCGGCGATGATGCGGCAGAACACGCACTCCATGGGAAAAAGTCTACCTTACGGGAAGTTCCAAGGGAAGCGAAGCCTCCTGCTCCACCCTCTCCACCCGGCCCAAAAGGGTGTACCCCTCCGCCCCCTCCACCCGTGCCAAAACCGTATCCCCCGGCCGGGCAGGGCCGGAAAGCCGGGCCTCGTAGTAGTCAGGGGTATGGCCCAAGGCCAAGCCGTTCTGGATTCTCTCCACCAAGACCTCCACCTGGCTCCCCAGCTTGGACCTCATGCGTTCCTCCGCCAGACGCTGGGCCAAAGCGATGATCTCCTTGGTGCGCCGCTTGCGCACCTCCGGCGGCACCTGGGGCATGGAGGCCGCCCGGGTCTTGGGGCGGGGGGTGTAGGTGAAGGCGTGGACCCGGGTGGGCCTGAGCTCCTCCAGAAAGGCCAAGGTCTCCCGGTGCTCCTCCTCGGTTTCCGTGGGGAGCCCGGCGATGACATCCGTGGTGAGGGCAAAGCCGGGGATAAGCTCGTAGGCCCTTCGCACCAGCTGGCGGTAGTAGGCCTTGTCGTAGCGGCGGCCCATGAGCCTTAAGAGGCGGTCCGAGCCCGTCTGCAGGGAAAGGTGCAGGTGGGGCCTGACCCCAGGGGCATACCGGGCGATGACCCCAAGGAGATCCTCCCCCGTGTCCTCGGGTTCAATGGAGGAAAGCCGCACCTTGGCCCCCAGGTGGTGGAGGTCCTCCACCAGGCCCGCCAGGCCCCGGGGGTGGCCCCGGTAGCTGCCAAGCCGCACCCCGGTGAGCACGATCTCCTGGATGCCCATCCGAAGAAGGGCCTCGGCTTCCGCCAGGGCCTCCCGGTAATCCCGGTGGCGCTCCTTGCCCCGGAGGCGGGGGATGATGCAGTAGGCGCACCCCGCCTGGCAGCCATCCTGCACCTTCAAGAAGGCCCGCACCCGGCTATTGAGTAGCCCCCTTTCCCCTGCCCCCCAGAACTCGTTGGGGGGGGTAGTGATGGGGTCCGCGGGAAGGCCGAAGTGCTCCAGGATCACCTTGGGGAGCTCCGCCTTGCGGGAATTGGGCACCACGGCGTCCGCCCCCAGCTCCCGCACCGCCTCGGGAGAGAGCTCCGCATAGCACCCCGTGACCACGATGAAGGCCCCTGGGTTAGCCCGCCTGGCCCGGCGGATCTCCTTGCGGGCATCGGCTTCGGCGGTGGTGGTCACGGCGCAGGTGTTGATGACCACCAGGTCGGCCCCCGCCTCGAGGGGGACCACCTCGGGCTCCAGGGCTTTGAGGAAGCCCAAGAGGGCCTCGGTTTCCACCTGGTTCACCTTGCACCCCAAGGTGCGGAAAGCCGCGCGCATCCTTTCCATTCTGGTAGCCTAAGGGAGCCAAGTCAACAACCGGGGGCGGAGTGTGACCCTCCCCACTTGCCAGGAAAACCCTAAAGGTTGTAGTATTCCAGGCGTCTGCCCCAAGATGTGGGGGAAACACGGTCTGGAGGATTTATGGAACGGTATTTCTTTGACGATCACGCGCAAGCCATCGCCAAGCGCCAGTATTTGCAGGAGGGGGACGGGGACATCCTCGGCATGTTCCGTCGGGTGGCCCGGGAGATCGCCAAGGTGGAAAAACCCGAGGACCGGGCCTACTGGGAGGAGAAGTTCTACAACCTCATGGCCTCCAAGCGCTTCTCCCCCGGGGGGCGCATCCTGGCGGGGGCCGGCACCGCCCACGGCAACCTTCTGAACTGCTTCGTGCAAGGGGCCACGGAGAACCCACCGGAAAGCTTTGAAGGCATCATGGAGGTGGCCAAGAAGCTGGCCCTGGTCACCAAGGTGGGCGGAGGCAACGGGGTCAACCTGGACCCCTACCGCTCCCGGGGCGGCCGCAGGCGGCAGACGGTACGGGGTGTGGCCTACCTATCCGCCGAGCACAAGGACGTGGAGGACTTCATCCGGGGCCTTATGCGACCCCCCACCAACCCTGATGGCCCTAAGGAGGAAATCGCCCTCAAGAATTTCGTGCGGGTGGTCTATGGGGAACTTACCCCTGAGCTGAAGGCCCTGGCAGAACGCTACGGCGTGCTCACGGTGAAGGAGCCTCCTCAGGAGCTCATCCGGGTGCCGGACGACATGGGGGGCATCATCGAGGCCGCCAAGGAGGCCGCCCACCTGGCCCGGCGGGGCCAGGAACCCCACGTGGACTTCAGCCTCCTCAGGCCGGAAGGGGCCCCCATCCGGGGCTCCGGGGGGACCAGCTCCGGCCCCGTGAGCTTCCTTTTTGAAATCTTTGACAACTTTCTAGAGTGGGCCGCCCTGGGGGCAGAGGCGGCGGGCCCGGTGGCCACCTTGCGCTACGTGTACGCCCCGGTCCTCCGGGTGGTGCGCCAGGGGGGGACCCGCCGGGGCGCAGGGATGGCCACCCTCTCCATCGAGCACCCCGACCTCCTGGACTTCCTCACCGCCAAGGACCTGGACCGGGAGAAGGCCGAGGGGGACATCTCCACCTTCAACATCTCTATCCTGGTCCCGGACGCCTTCATGAAGGCCCTCGAGGAGGACGCCCTTTGGCCCGTGACCCCCATTGAGGTGCCGGGAAAGTACTACCCCTACCCCCTGGAAGGCCCCTACACGGGTCAGATCCCAAGCCTTCCGGAGCGGGAGGACGGGGCCAAACCCATTCCCCTTTTCGGGGGCAAGGTACCCGCCCGCTGGCTCTGGCACGAGATCGCCTGGCACGCCTGGGCCACGGGGGAGCCGGGGCTCATCTTCGTGGACCGGATCAACGCGCTCTCCGCCCTCAAGGGCTTGGGGGAGCGGTACCAGATCCGCTCCACCAACCCCTGCTTCGTGGGCTCCACCCGTATCCCCACGGAACACGGCCTGGTACCCATCGCCGAGCTCGCCGAAAAAGGGAGCTTTTTCCTGGTCACCGACAACCGCGCTCCCTTCGGAGGGGTAGGGCACCCCTTACCGCACACGGGCACCACGGTACGCCGGGCCGCCAAGGCCTTTTTCACCGGGGTGAAGCCTGTGGTACGCCTCAGGACCCGGGAGGGCCTGGAGCTCACCCTCACCCCCGACCACCTGGTCCTCACCCCAGAGGGTTACCGGGAAGTTGGCACGCTAAAGCCCGGAGACCGCGTTCTGGTACAAAGCGGCGAAGGGCTTTTCCCCAAGGAAGACCTCCTTCCCCCACCCGTTCTGGCGGTGGTCCGGGAACGGGTGGCCACTGCCGGAAGCCGAAGCGGGCAGGGCCGGGAGGACGTGAAGGCGCAGTATGCCCACCTGCCCACCCGTTGGAGCCAGGAACTGGGCGTGGCCTTAGGCTGGCTCCTGGGAGACGGGTACCTGCGGGAAGACGGGGTAGGGTTCTACTTTTCGCGAAAGGACTTTGAGGAGGTGTCCTGGCTGCCCACCTTGCTCCAGGACTGGTTTGGCAGAGGAACCCTTCAGGAAACCCCCTTCAACACGTACCACCTGCACTTCAACCGAATCCCCGCGGAGTTCTTCCAAGCCCTGGGAGTCAAACCCGCCAAGGCCACGGAAAAGCGGGTCCCCGAAAGCCTCTTTCGGGCTCCTCGGGAAGCGGTGGTGGGGTTCCTGCGGGGCCTCTTCAGCGCGGACGGCTCGGTTCAGGTGAACCCAAGGAAGCAAGACGCCACCGTCCGCCTGGCCTCCTCCAGCCTGGGGCTTTTGCAGGACGTCCAGCTCCTCCTTCTCAACCTGGGTATCTACGGGAAAATCCACAGGCGGCGGGCCTCAGGGCACAAGCTCCTGCCCGACGGCCGGGGCGGGCGTAGGGCCTATCCCGTGGCCGAGCAGTACGAGCTCATCCTGGGAGGACAAAACCGCGATCGCTTTGCCGAGGCGGTGGGCTTCCTCCAGCCTGAAAAGCAGGAGAAGCTGCGTGCCTTTTTACAGCAACGCTCCCGGGGTAGCTACCGCAAACCCTTTGTGGCCACGGTGGCCTCGGTGGAACCCGCTGGCACGGCACCTGTGTACGACCTTACCGAGCCGGTCACCCACAGCCTGGTGGCCGGAGGCCTTGTCTGCCACAACTGCGGGGAGATCCCCCTCACCGTGGGCGAGCCCTGCGACCTGGGGGCTTTGAACCTGGCGGCCTACGTGAAGGACGGGGAGTTCCAGATGGCGGAGTTCCGGAAGGACGTCCCCACCGCCATCCGCTTCCTGGACAACGTCCTGGACGTGAACCGCTTCGTGCTTCCCGACAACGAGGAGGCGGCCAAGAAGCTCCGCCGCTTGGGCCTTGGGGTCATGGGCCTGGCGGACGCCCTCATCAAGATGGGCCTCCCCTACTCCTCCGAGAAGGCCAGGGAAAAGGTCTACGAGATCATCTCCGCCATGCGGGAAGAAGCCATAAGGGCCTCGGAGGCCCTGGCGGAGGAGCGGGGCCCCTTCCCCCTCTACGAGGAACACCAGGACTACTTCCAGGCCCTGGGGGTGAAGCCCCGGCGCAACGTGGCCGTCCTCACCGTGGCCCCCACCGGCACCACCTCCATGCTCATGGGGGTTTCTAGCGGCATCGAGCCCGTCTTCAGCCCCTTCGTCTGGCGCAGGATCGGCGGGGAGTATAAGCCCCTTTTACACCCCCTCTTCGTGGAGCTCATGGAGGCCTACCCCCCGGCCCCCGGCTACGAGAAGGACGGCAAGTGGGACTGGGAGAAGGTGATCGCCGCCATCCAAGAGGACGGGCACGGCTCGGTCAAGAACCTCCCCTTCGTGCCCGAGCCCATCCGGGAAGTCTTCGAGTGTGCCCACGACATCCACCCCTTGGACCACGTGCGCATGCAGGGGGTGGTGCAGCGGGCCTTCGACGCCGAGGGCTTGGCGGCCAACAGCCTCTCCAAGTGCATTGCCAAGGGCACCCTGATCCCCACCTCCCGCGGCCTGATACCCATAGAAGACCTCGCTCCCCCTCACCCGGAGGACACCTTTGCCCCCGTGGAGGGGCTCTACACCGCCGAAGGGTACCGCATCACGGCCCATTATGCCGCCGGGAAGAAGCGGGCGGTTAGGATCCGCCTGGATAACGGGGCGGAGCTGGTGGGGGCCTGGGAAAGCCACCGGGTGCTCACCCCTAGCGGCTGGCGGCTCATGCGGGACCTGGCTCCCGGAGACGTGGTGCTGGGCAAGCTGGTACCCTCTCACGGCCCGGGCGGCGCTCCCCTTCCGCAGGATTACCCTCTGCTGATCAACGCCAAGAACCTGCCTCTTCCCGAGCGTATGTCCCCTGATCTGGCCCTCTTCCTGGGCATGATGGCCGCGGACGGGTCCACGGTGGAGAGCACGGGCTTCGTGGGCATCGCCACCAAGAGCGAGGAGGTAGAGGCGGCCTTCCGGGATGTGGTCCAGAAGCTTTTTGCGACTCAACCCAAGTGCACTTTGGACAAGCGCACCGGGGTGCGCAACCTCTACTTGACCTCCCGGCGCCTGGCCCGCTTGGTGGAGGACTTAATCGGCAAAGGGGCCCGGAACAAGCGAACCCCCCAACAGATCCTGCAGGGCAGCCCCGAAGAGAAGCTGGCCTTCCTCAGGGGGCTCACCCTCGACGGGTACGCCCGGCCCGACCTCGGCCTGGTGGTCTATGAGGGGCGGAGCCAGCGCTTGGCCTACGAGGCAGCGGAGCTGGCCCGCAGTTTCGGGCTGCCCACGGTCTACCAAGGGCGCAAACGGGTGGAGGCACCGAAGGAAAGCTACTTCGTCTATTCCGCGGTGGTTTCGGGCCCCCTGCAGGACCTCATCGAGCCCATTGAGTCCCACAAGCGGATACCCAGGGTGGAAAAGCTCTATCGGGTCTTCGTTCCTGAAACCCTGGTAGCTGCCACCCGCGTGGGCCCGGACCATCCGGGTTACGCCAACCTGAAGTCCATACGCCACCGGGGGGTTCAGGTAGCCTACAACCGAACCGCGGATCGCCTGGGGTGGCCCACGGAGGTCCTCGCCTACCGGGTGGTGGAGGTGGAAGAGGTGGGCGAGGTGGAGATGTACGACATTGAGGTGGAGGAGGTGCACAGCTATGTGGTCAACGGCATCCTCTCCCACAACACCATCAACCTCCCCAACCAGGCCACCGTGGAGGACGTGGAGGCGGCCTACGCCGAGGCCTACCGCACGGGGTGCAAGGGGATCACCGTGTACCGGGACGGCTCGAGGGAGTTCCAGGTGCTCACGGTGAGGAAGGAAACCAAAGAGGAGCAGAAGGCCGAGCCTGTCCCCGAGGCCAAAGGGGTCCAAGCGGCAGGCCCCTCGGAGGAAGCTCCCCCCGCCCCCTCCCGGCCCGGCGGGCCGGTCTACGAGCGCCCGGGGAGGCTTCTGGGCTTCACCGACATGGTCAAGCTTCTCTCTCCGGACGGGCAGAAGCGGAGCTTCCTGGTCACGGTGAACCTGCTGGGGGGAAGGCCCATTGAGGTCATCCTCACCTCGGGCAAGGCGGGGGACGAGGCCAACGCCGACTCCGAGGCCCTGGGCCGGGTGGTGTCCATCGCCCTGCAGTACGGCGTGCCCCCAGAAGCCTTGGTGCGCACCCTCCGGGGCATCAACGGCGGTCTTTACGGCACCTACCAGGGCAGGCTGGTGTCCAGCAAGGCGGACCTCATCGCCGTGGCCCTGGAAACCATCCCGGAGGCCTTCAAGGGCGCACCTGCGGCCCCACCCCCACCGGCGGTGGAACCCCTCCCAAGCCTCTCCGGAGGCAGCATCGAGCTGGCGGGCGCCAGCCAGTGCCCTTCCTGCGGGGAAAAAGCCCTGGTGCGGGAAGAAGGGTGCTGGAAGTGCCAAGTCTGCGGCTATTCCAAGTGCGGCTAAGGGTTGCCCTGGTGGGGGCCAAACCCCCACCGGGGACGTACACTAAGGGCATGATCCGCACCCGGCGCTTCACGCGGAGGGAGTACCACCGCCTGGGCGAGGCGGGCATCCTTGGAGAAGACGAACGGGTGGAGCTCCTGGAGGGTAGCCTGGTGGAAATGAGCCCCATCGGTAGCCGTCATGCGGCCTGTGTGAAGAAGATCAACACCCTTTTCCACCGGGCCCTGGAAGGCCGGGCCTTGGTGGGCGTGCAGGACCCCATACGGCTTTCCGAAGACTCTGAACCCCAGCCAGACCTGGTCCTGCTACGGCCCCAGGCGGACTTCTACGCCGAGGACCACCCGGGACCGGAAGATGTCCTCCTCCTGGTGGAGGTGGCCGAGGCCTCCTTGGCCTACGATCGGGAGGTCAAGCTTCCCCTTTACGCCCAAGCGGGTATTCCCGAAGTGTGGTTGGTCCACCTGGCCGAGAACCAGGTGGAAGTCCACCGCGGACCCCGGGAAGGGCGTTACGGGGAAACCCAAACCCTGGTTCCCGGCCAATCCCTCTCCCCACTGGCCTTCCCCGAGGTGCGGTTTAAGGTGGAGGACCTCCTGCCTTGATCCGGGTGAAGATCTGCGGCCTCACCCGCCTCGAGGACGCCCTCCTGGCGGAGGCCCTGGGCGCCTACGCCCTGGGCTTCGTCCTCGCCCCGGGTTCCAAAAGGCGCATCTCCCCGGAAGCCGCCCGGAGCATCTCCACCGCCCTGGGACCCTTGGTGGTGCGGGTGGGGGTCTTCCGCGACCAGGAGCCAGAGGAGGTGCTCGCGCTCATGGAGAAGGCCCGGCTTCAGGTGGCCCAGCTCCATGGCCAAGAGCCCCCGGAGTGGGCGGAAAGGGTGGGGCGCTTCTACCCAGTGGTCAAGGCCTTTGCCCTGGAAGGCCCGGCGAGGCCCGAGTGGGCCGACTACCCGGCCAGCGCCCTCCTCCTGGACGGGAAGGCCCCCGGGAGCGGGGAGGGCTACCCCAGGGCCTGGGCTCTTCCCCTTTTGCAGACGGAAAAAAGGGTCATCCTGGCGGGGGGCATTACCCCGGAGAACCTGGAGGAGGTCTTGTCCCTAAGGCCCTACGCCATCGACCTGGCCAGCGGAGTGGAGGAGGCCCCTGGGGTGAAAAGCCAGGCCAAGCTCAAGGCCCTCTTCGCCCGCCTGGAAGCGTGGAAGCCAGGGGTATGATGGGGGCGTGATCGGCAGGAAGCACCCCCTCTTTCCCTACCTCGAGGCCATGCTGGAGGCCGCCCACCTGGCCCAGGGCATCCACCGCTACTACCTGGAACGGGGCTTCACCCAAGGCACCAAGTCCGGCCCCACCGACCTGGTGACCCAGGCGGACCGGGAGGCGGAGGAGGCCATCAAGGAGCTTCTCCTCTCCCGCTTCCCCGAGGCGGGCTTCCTGGGGGAGGAGGGAGGCAGCGAGGGCGGTAAGACCCTGCGCTTCATCGTGGACCCCTTGGACGGCACGGTGAACTACGCCCACGGCTTCCCCTTCTATGGGGTTTCCCTCGCCTTGGAGGTGGAGGGACAGGTCCAGGTGGGGGTGGTGCTGGACACCAGCCGGGGGGAGGCCTTCTATGCGGTGCGGGGCGAAGGGGCCTACCTCAACGGGAGGCCCATCCGGGTCACGGAGCGGAGGGAGCTTCTGGGAAGCCTCCTCGCCACCGGGTTTCCCTACGACGTGGCCAAGGATCCGGAGAACCTCACCTATTTCCAGCGGGCCCTTTCCAAGGGGCTTCTGGTGCGGCGCCCCGGGGCTGCCGCCTTGGACCTGGTCTACGTGGCCGCAGGGCGGCTGGACGGCTTCTGGGAGGTGAAGCTCAACCCTTGGGATGTAGCTGCGGGCTGGCTCATCGTGGAGGAGGCGGGCGGTCGGGTCACGGACCTGGAGGGGAAGCCTTACCGCCTGGGCCACCGCTACATCGTGGCCACCAACGGCCACATCCACGAGGCCCTCATCCAGACCCTCCTGGCCCAGGGCTAGAATGAAAACCGGTATGGACCTCGAGGCCAAGAAGAAAGTCCTCCGGAGCTTCACCTACGGCCTGTACATCCTGACCGCCAGGGACGGCGAGGAGTACGCCGCGGGCACGGTGAACTGGGTAACCCAAGCCTCCTTTACCCCGCCCCTCATCGTCCTGGGGGTGAAGCAGGATAGCCGCCTGCACGAGCTCATCGGGCGCACGGGAAGGCTCGCCCTCATGACCCTGGCCCAGGACCAGAAGCAGATCGCCCAGGACTTCTTCAAACCCACGGTGCGGGAGGGAAGCACCCTGAACGGCCATCCCTTTGAGCCCTCCCCCACCTTCGGCTTCCCCCTACTCACCGAGCTTCCCTACTGGCTGGAGGCCGAGGTGCGCCACATCTTTGAGGGCGGGGATCACAGCGTGGTGGTGGCGGAGGTGGTGGAGGCGGGGGTGCGCTTTGAGGCCAAGCCCCTGGTCATGTGGGATACGGGTTGGTTCTACGGGGGTTAAAATCGGTACATGCCCCTTTGCAGATACTGCGGTAAGCCCACTAAAAGTATCCTTTCTTTTGCTCACCCGGAATGTGTAGAAACCTTCAAGAAAGGCGAAAGGCAAGCACGAGACCTCTTAGCGAAGGCATTTGAGTCATTTGACTTAGAAAAGCTGAGTATTGCACAACAGGTTGCTCAACAAGCACTCGTTGGAGAAAAGGGTTTTTCACATTTGATCTCTCAGTTTTTGCCGAAAGCCATCGAAAGGGCGCTAGAAGATCATCTTTTGACGGACGACGAGGCAACTTTTTTACACAAAGCAAATCAACTACTCACAAAAGAAGATGCGAGAAAAATTAGTTCTGCCCTTGATCAGCTTAACAAGGCAACCATCCTTTTATATCTCAATCGTGGGAACATTCCTACTGTTTCCATACAGGGCTCGTTGCCCTTTCTACTCCAAAAAGAAGAGCGGCCCATTTGGGTTGAAGAAAACATTGGGCTCTATGAATATAAAAGCGAAAAGGAGTATCTATCCTCAGGAACAGGCGTTTCTGTGCGCATAGCGAAGGGAGTTTACATACGGTCCTCACAATACCGCACTCGTCAAGTTATCACAAAGGAGCGCTTACACCTGGTTGACAAGGGGATTTTACTGATAACAGATAAGCATTTCTATTTTGGGGGAACGAAAAAAATACGCCGCTTCTCCCTCCACAAGATAATTGGCCTACGCCTTTATAAAGACGCAGTGGAATTACACCTAGATGGCACCAAACCACAGGTGTGGATTGTCACCACAAATGATCCAAAATTTCTCGCAAATCTCATCAACTTTCTTCAGTAGACATCTCAATAACAAGCTGAACTTCACGTCCGTCGGGGAGTAGAAAAGCCCGTACCCCATCGATGCCGAAGATGACGTAGGGCACCCGCCAGCGGGCTTCCCGGATGTCCGTGGGGCTGGGGAAGGCGGGGCCCCGGGGGTGGGAGTGGTAGATGGCGAGGAGGGCAAGCCCCTCCCTCTCCAGCGCCTTCAAGGCCTTGAGGAGGGCCAAGGGCTCCGCCAGGTAGCCGGTAAGGGGCTCAGGGTGGGCGTTGGGCAGGGGGATAACCCGCTCCACCTCCCGCCTCCCCGCCCAAAGCCCCACCCCCTCCTTGGGCGCCTCCCGGGCCAAGTGGGCCCGGGTCGCCTCCAGAAGCCTTCTCGGGACGTAGAGCACTTGGGACAATCGCCCCCTCCTTGGCCCTATACTATGGGCACCAAGAAGGAGGGAAGATGATCCCAGGAACCTCTCCCATCCGCACCGTGGCCCTGGTGGGCCACGCGGGAAGCGGCAAAACCACCCTCACCGAAGCGCTTCTCTACAAAACCGGAGCCAAGGACCGGATGGGCCGGGTGGAGGACGGCACCACCACCACCGACTACACCCCCGAGGCCAAGCTCCACCGCACCACGGTGCGCACCGGGGTAGCCCCCCTGCGCCACAAGGGCCACCGCATCTTCCTCCTGGACGCCCCCGGCTACGGGGATTTCGTGGGGGAGATCAGGGGGGCTTTGGAGGCCGCCGACGCCGCTTTGGTGGCCGTATCCGCGGAGAATGGGGTACAGGTGGGCACGGAAAGGGCCTGGACCGTGGCCGAGAGGCTGGGCCTGGCCCGCATGGTGGTGGTCACCAAGCTGGACAAGGGAGGGGATTACTACGCCCTTTTGGAGGACCTCCGGGCCACCCTGGGCCACATCCTGCCCATCGACCTGCCCCTTTTCGAAGGCGGGCGCTGGGTGGGGCTCATCGACGTCTTCCACGGCAAGGCCTACCGCTACCAGAACGGGGGGGAAGTGGAAGTGCCCCTGCCTGAGGGGGAGAAGGAGCGCGCCGAGCGCTTCCGCCAGGAGGTCCTCGAGGCCATCGTGGAAACCGACGAAGCCCTTCTGGAAAAGTACCTGGAGGGGGAAGAGGTAACCGGGGAGGCCCTGGAGAGGGCCTTCCACGAGGCGGTGCGCCAAGGGCTCCTCTACCCGGTGGCCCTGGCCTCGGGCACGGAGGGCATCGGGGTTTTGCCCCTTCTGGACCTCATCCTGGAGGCCCTGCCCTCCCCTGAGGAGCGCTTCGGGCAAGGCCCCGCCCTGGCCAAGGTCTTCAAGGTCCAAGTGGACCCCTTCATGGGCCAGGTGGCTTACGTGCGCCTCTACCGGGGCCGGCTGAAGCCGGGGGACATCTTGCAAAGCGAGGCGGGGCCGGTGCGCCTCCCCCACCTCTACGTGCCCATGGGCAAGGACCTCCTGGAGGTGGAGGAGGCAGAAGGCGGCTTTGTCCTGGGCCTGCCCAAGGCGGAGAACCTGCACCGGGGGATGGTCCTGTGGCAAGGAGAGAGGCCAGAGAGCGAGGAGGTGCCCTTCGCCCGCCTGCCCGAACCCAACGTGCCCGTGGCCATCCGGCCCAAGGGCAGGACCGACGAGGCCAAGCTGGGGGAGGCCCTGAGGAAGCTTCTGGAGGAGGACCCCAGCCTCAAGCTGGAGCGCCAGGAGGAGACGGGGGAGTTCCTGCTTTGGGGGCACGGGGAGCTTCATCTCACCACCGCCAAAGAACGCCTTTCCGACTACGGGGTGGAGGTGGAGTTTTCCGTGCCCAAGGTCCCCTACCGGGAAACCATCCGCAAGGTGGCCGAGGGCCAGGGCAAGTACAAGAAGCAGACCGGGGGCCACGGCCAGTACGGGGACGTGTGGCTCCGCCTGGAGCCCGCCCCCGAGTACAGCTTCGAGTGGCGCATCACCGGCGGCGTCATCCCCAGCAAGTACCAGGAGGCCATTGAGGAAGGGATCCTCGAGGCGGCCAAGAAGGGGGTCTTGGCAGGCTACCCGGTGATGGGCTTCAAGGCCATCATCTACAACGGTTCCTACCACGAGGTGGACTCCAGTGACCTCGCCTTTCAGATCGCCGCCAGCATGGCCTTCAAGAAGGTGATGGAGCTGGCAAGCCCGGTTCTTCTGGAACCCATCTACCAGATCAAGGTGATCGCCCCCCAGGAGCGGGTGGGGGATATCCTCTCCGACCTCCAGGCCCGCAGGGGGCGCATCCTGGGCATGGAGCAGGAGGGGGCCCTGGCGGCGGTACGGGCCGAGGTGCCCCTGGCAGAGGTTTTGGAGTACTACAAGGCCCTCCCCAGCCTCACCGGGGGGGCAGGGGCCTACACCCTGGAGTTCAGCCACTACGCGGAGGTGCCCCCCCACTTGGCGCAGAAGATCGTGCAGGAGCGCAAGAGCGCCGAGGAAGGGTAAGCCTTGGAGGCCATGGCAGAAACCCCCCTTCAAGCGCTTTCCCGGCTCCGGGAGGCCCTGCAGGAGGTCCTCTTCGGCCAGGAGGAGGCCATAGAGGCCCTTCTGGCCACCCTGCTGGCCCGGGGGCACGCCCTTTTGGAAGGCGTTCCGGGCTTGGGAAAGACCCTCCTGGCGGAAAGCTTCGCCAAGGGAAGCGGCCTGAGCTACAAGCGCATCCAGTTCACCCCCGACCTCCTGCCCCAGGACCTCACGGGAAGCGAGGTGTTCCGGGAGGGGCGGTTTGAGTTCGTGAGAGGCCCCCTCTTCGCCCAGGTGGTCCTGGCGGATGAGATCAACCGGGCCCCGCCCAAGGTGCAGTCGGCCCTCCTCGAGGCCATGCAGGAACGGGCGGTGACCGCAGGAGGGGTGCGCTACCCCCTGCCTGAGCCCTTCTTCGTGGTGGCCACGCAAAACCCTTTAGAGCTTGAGGGCACCTACCCTCTGCCTGAGGCCCAGCTGGACCGCTTCACCGCCAAAATCCCCTTCCGCCCCCCCAGGCGGGAGGTGTGGCTCAGGATCCTCACGGAGGAACCCCGGATTCCCGAACCCTTGGGGGTGGACTTCCCCAAGGCCCAGGAGGAAGTGCGGGGGGTCAGGGTGGCCAGGGAGGCCCTCGAGGCCATCACCCACGTGGCCTTCCTGAGCGGGGAGGATGGCCGCCTGCGCATGGGCCTCTCCCCCCGGGGGGCCAAGGCCTGGCTGGCCCTGGCCCGGGCCCTGGCCTACCTCAGGGCCAAACCCCTGGTGGACTGGAAGGAGCTTAGGGACGCGGCCTTCCTGGCCCTTCCCCACCGGCTTTTCCTCACGGAGGAGGCCCTTTACGAGGGGGAAAGCGCCGAGGGAATCCTGAAGCAGCTTCTCAGGAAGGGGGGCATCCCCTAGGAAGGAGGCAAGGTATGCGCTGGATCCGGTTTTTTCACGAGGTGGGCCTGGAGGATGTGCCTTTGGTGGGGGGTAAGAACGCCTCCCTGGGGGAGATGATCCGGGAGCTAAGCCCCCTGGGGGTGAAGGTGCCCGGGGGGTTTGCCACCACCAGCGAGGCCTACTGGTATTTCCTCACGGCCAACGGCCTCAAGGAGGCCATCGTCCAGGAGCTTAAGGACCTGGACCCCGATGACCCCATCCTCCTGGCCCGGGCAAGCCGCCGCCTGAGAAACCTGATCCTGAAGGGGGAATATCCCGAGGACCTGGAGGAGGAGATCCGCCAGGCCTACCAAACGCTTTCCCAGGAAGCCGGGGAGGAAGCCCTCCCTGTAGCCGTGCGCAGCAGCGCCACCGCCGAGGACCTCCCCACCGCCAGCTTCGCCGGGCAGCAGGAGAGCTACCTCTATGTGCAAGGGGAGGAGGAACTCCTCCTTCATGTGAAGCGGGCCATGGCGAGCCTCTTCACCGCCAGGGCCATCAGCTACCGGGCCCACATGGGGTTTGACCACCTGAAGGTGGCCCTCTCCGTGGGGGTGCAGCGCATGGTGCGGGCGGACACCGCCAGTAGCGGGGTCATCTTCACCCTGGACCCCGACACCGGCCACCCGGGCTTCGTCTACATCACCGCCATCTGGGGACTGGGGGAGAACATCGTCCAGGGGCGGGTGGGACCCGACGCCTACTACGTGCACAAGGAAACCCTTAAAGCCGGCTACCGGGCCTTGGTCCACAAAAAGCTCGGCCCTAAGGAACTTACCCTGGCCTTTGACCCCAGGGAGGGCCGCCTGAAAAACCGCCCCACCCCGCCCTACCTCCGGAACCAGTTCGCCCTTTCCGACGAAGAAGTCCTCCTCCTCGCGGACTGGTCCTTGAAGATCGAAGAACACTACAGCCAAAAGCGGGGGGCTCCCACCCCCATGGACATCGAGTGGGCCAAAGACGGACCTACGGGAGAGCTTTTCATCCTGCAGGCCCGGCCCGAAACCGTGCACTCCCAGAAGGCCCCCCTCCTCAGGGTCTACCGCCTTCAGGAGCGGGGGGAGGTCCTGGCGGAGGGCCTGGCGGTGGGGGAGGCCATCGCCACGGGCAGGGCCCGGGTGCTCAAGGACCCCAAGGAGATGGAGCGCTTCGGGGAGGGAGAGGTGCTGGTCACCGAAACCACCAACCCCGACTGGGAGCCCATCATGAAGAAGGCGGCGGCCATCGTCACGGAACGGGGCGGGCGCACCTCCCACGCGGCCATCGTGGCCCGGGAGCTGGGGGTACCGGCGGTGGTGGGGGCGGTGGGGGCCACCCGGCTTATTCCCGAGGGGGAAGAGGTCACGGTCTCCTGCGCTGAGGGGGAGGTGGGGCGCGTCTACCGCGGGGCCCTGGCCTTTGAGGTGGAGGAGGTACGCCCGGAAACCCTCCCCAGGACCCGGACCCGGATCCTGGTCAACGTGGGTACCCCGGAGGAGGCCCTAAGGGTAAGCCTCCTGCCCACGGACGGGGTGGGGCTATTGCGCATGGAGTTCGTCTTCGCCAGCCACGTGCGCATCCACCCCCTGGCCCTAACCCGTTTCGAAACCCTGCCCGAGAAGGTGCGGCGCCAGGTGGAGGAGCTCACCGAAGCCTACCCCGACAAAAGGGCCTACTTCGTGGATACCTTAGCCCAGGGGATCGGCCTCATCGCCGCGGCCTTTTACCCCAGGCCCGTCCTCCTGCGCTTTTCCGACTTCAAGACCAACGAGTACGCCCGCCTCGTCGGGGGGCACCTCTTTGAGCCCAAGGAGGAAAACCCCATGCTGGGCTGGCGGGGGGCAAGCCGCTACTACCACCCGGACTACAAGGAGGGCTTCCTCCTCGAGGTGGCGGCGGTCAAGAAGGTGCGGGAGGAGATGGGCCTCAAGAACCTCATGGTGATGGTGCCCTTCTGCCGCACCCCCGAGGAAGGGGCCAGGGTTTTAGAGGTGATGGCGGAGGGGGGCTTGAGGCGGGGGGAAGACGGCCTCGAGGTCTATGTGATGGCGGAGATCCCCTCCAATGTCCTCGAGGCCGAAGCCTTCGCCGAGCTCTTTGACGGCTTCTCCATCGGCTCCAACGACCTCACCCAGCTGGCCCTCGGCCTGGACCGGGACTCCGAGCGGGTGGCCGCCCTCTTCGACGAACGGCGGGAGACCGTCAAGGCCCTCTGCGCCCTCCTCATCGAGAAGGCCCACGCCAAGGGGAAGAAGGTGGGCATCTGCGGCCAGGCCCCTTCCGACTACCCCGAGTTCGCCGCCTTTTTGGTGGAGCGGGGCATCGACTCCCTAAGCCTCAACCCCGACGCCCTCTTGCGCACGGTGAAGAAGGTGGCGGAGCTGGAGGCGGCCCTGCCCACCTAGCTTTCTCATGAGAAAGTGAGTATCCTGGGGGGTATGGAACCCCCCCTGATCCTGATCGTGGAGGACGAGAAGGACATCGCCCGCTTCATCGAGCTGGAACTGCAGGCGGAGGGCTACCGCACCGAGGTGGCCCACGACGGCATCACCGGGCTTTCCCGCTTCCGGGAGGTGAACCCCAACCTGGTGATCCTGGACCTGATGCTCCCCGTCATGGACGGGATCGAGGTGGCGAAGCGCATCCGCAAGACCTCCAACGTGCCCATCCTGATCCTCACCGCCAAGGACCGCATCGAGGACAAGGTGGAGGGCCTGGACGCGGGGGCGGACGACTACCTGGTGAAGCCCTTCTCCATAGAGGAGCTCCTGGCCCGGGTGCGGGCCCACCTGCGCCGGGTGAGCCCGGCCATCACCGGGGAGATCCGGGTGGCGGACCTCATCATCAACCTCGAGGGCCGGGAGGTCTTCCGCTCTGGGCGGCGCATCGAGCTTTCCAACAAGGAGTTTGAGCTCCTGGAGCTCCTGGCCAAGAACCCGGGCAAGGTCTTCAGCCGCTACGAGATCGAGGAGAAGGTCTGGCCCGGCTACCAGGGCGGGAGCAACGTGGTGGACGTGTACATCGGCTACCTGCGCAAGAAGCTGGAGGCCGCGGGGGAAAGGCGCCTCATCCACACGGTGCGGGGGGTGGGCTACGTGCTCCGGGAGGACTAAGCCCCCTCCATGACCCTGCGCACCCGCATCACCCTCCTCACCGCAGGCCTCCTCCTCGCCACCCTGCTGGTTTTGGGGCTGGCCCTCGAGGGCCTTCTCCGAAGCTTCCTCTACCGCAACCTGCGCCTGGAGCTTCTGGAGGCCAGCAACCAGGTGGTGCGCCTCCTCAACCTGGGAGGGCAGGCCCTCCTGGAAGCCGGGCTTCCCGCAGGCCTCTACGCCGAGCTCCAGCTCCTCCCCGAGGAAGACCCGGCCCTTTTGGCCAGGGAGGGGGGCATCAGCCTGCAGAAAAGCCCGGCCCTGGGGAGCCAGCGCCTCCTCCTGAAGGAGGCCGACTACCGCGCCCTCCTGAAGCAGGGAGAGGTCTGGGCCCACGCCGAGCTTCCCCGGGAAGGCCCGCCCCTGCGCCTTCTGGTCTACGCCCGCCGGGTGGAGGTGAACCTCTCGGGCACCACGTGGAAGGGGCTCCTCCTGGTGGGGCGCCCGGAAGACAGCCTGGAAAGCACCCTGGCCCAGTTTGCCCGCATCTACGCGGGCACGGCCCTCCTGGTCCTTCTCCTCTCCATCCTCCTGGCCCGGAACCTGGTGGCCCGGGCCCTGGAGCCCTTGGAATGGGTGGCAAGGCGGGCCGAGGCCATCTCCGAACGTCCCGAAGCCTTGCCCGAGCCAGAGGGGAAGGACGAGGTGGCGGCTTTGGTACGGGCCTTAAACGGCATGCTCTCCCGCATGCAAAAGGCCTTTGAAGCCCAAACCCGCTTCCTTCAGGACGCCTCCCACGAGCTCCGCACCCCCCTCACCGCCATCCTGGGGCACGTGGGCTACCTCCTGCGCCGCACCCCCCTCACCCAGGCCCAGCGGGAGAGCCTGGAGGTGGTGAAGCGGGAGGCGGAGCGCATGGGGAAGCTGGTCGCTGACCTCCTGGAGCTCTCCCAGAGCGGCACCTGGCGGGTGGAGCCCGTGCCCGTGAGGGTGTTGGACCTCCTGGAGGAGGTCAGGGAAGAGTTCGCCAAGAGCTTCGAGGGGACGATCGAGGTGGAGGCCCCCCCGGAGCTCTGGGTGCGGGGCGACCCGGACCGGCTCCACCAGGTCCTGGCCAACCTGCTGTCCAACGCCCTCAAGGCCAAGGCCCGGCGCATCCGGCTCAAGGCCTTTGACCTGGGGGAGAAGGTGGTGGTGCGGGTGGAGGACGACGGGGAGGGCATCCCCCAGGAGCACCTCCCCCACCTCTTCGAGCGCTTCTACCGGGTGGACAAGGCCCGGGACCGGGAGCGGGGGGGGTCGGGGCTGGGCCTCGCCATCGTGAAGGCCATCCTCGAGGCCCACGGGGGGGAGATCTGGGTGGAAAGCGAGGTGGGCCAGGGCACGGCCTTCAGCTTCGCTCTCCCTTCAGCCGCGCCACCGCCTCCTCCACGGTGATCTCCCCCCGCCGCAGGGCCTCCAGCACCTCGAGGCGCTCCTCGCCCCTCTCCTCCTCCGCCTCGTAGCCCAGGGCCTTGAGGAGAGCGTCCAGCCGGGCCCGGACCGTGGGGTAGGAAACCCCCAGAATCCGCTCCACCTCCTTCAGGTTCCCCCGAGCCCGCACGAAGAGCCTGAGGAAGTCCAGGTGCTCCTTGGACAACAGGGCGAACTCGTTCAGGGCGAACTGGCCGTGCACCTCGGTGCCGCAACTGGGGCAGAAGAGGACCTTCACCCCCAAAGGGCCTTCGCAGGCCGGGCAGCGCACGGGCATCGTCATGGGTGCACCTCCTTCCACACCCAAAGCCACCCCAAGGCCAGAAGCCCCACCAGCCCCCCCGCCAGCAGGAAGACCTCCCCCAGGTCCAGCCGGGCCAGCAGGGGGGAGGCCAGGGCCAGGCCCAGGGGCTGGGCTCCCAGGGTGAGGGCCTGGGCCAGGCCGGAAACCCGGCCCAGCCTGCCAGGCTCCACCCGCCCCTGGAGGAGGGTCAGGGCCAGGACGTTCAGGAAGGCCGCCGCTCCCCCGGCAAGCCCCAAGGAGGCCAAGGCCCAGGGCAGGCTTTCCACCAGGCCCAGCCCCCCCACCCCCAGGCCCAGGGCCAGGGCGGCCAGGGGGAAGACCCTGGGGGCCACGGGGCGCAGGTTGAGGTAGACCATGCCCCCGAGCTGTCCCAGGAAGAGGGAGCCCCCGAGGAGCCCGTACCCCTCAGGCCCCGCCCCCAGGACCTGGGCCAGGGGGGCCATGAGGGGGCCCACGGGGGCCAGGACCAGGTTGATGAGGAAAGCCGCCAGCACCAAAAAAGCGAGGGGGCGGTCCCCGAGGAGGGTCCCCAGGCCCTCCCGGACCCCTCCCTCCCGCTTCCCCGCCTCCCGGCCCCCCGCCCGGGGGTCGGGCAGCCCCAGGGCGGGGAGGAGGCCCAGGACCAGGAGGGCCGCCCCCAGCAGGAGGGCTCCCGCCACCCCCAAAAACCCTGTGGCCGCCCCCGCGAGGGCGAAGGAGGCCATCACGCTGAAGGCGATCCCCAGGCTCACCGCGGCGTTGGCTTGCTGGTAGGCCTCCCGGGGTACCAGAAGGGGCTGCAGGGCGGCCAGGGCCGGGAGGCGCAGCCCGGTGACCAGGGCGGAAAGCCCCACCAGGAGGTAGACCCCGGGGAGGGGAAGGGCGCGGAGAACCGCCAGGACCAGGAGGAGCTGGAGGAGGACGTCCGCCCCTTGGGAGAGGAGGATCTGCTGCCTTTTGCTCCCCCGGTCGGCCAGAAGCCCCCCCAAGGGGGCCGCCAGGACCAGGCCCAAGGAGGCCACCAGGGCCAGCTGGGCCGGGGCCGCGGGGGAACCGGTGCGCTCCAGGACCCACCAGAGGAGGGGCACCTCGGTGAAGCCGAGGCTCAGGTTGGTGAGGAGGCGGGAGAGGAAAAGCCGCCGGAAGGCGGGAATCCCCAAAGGGTGGCTAGAGGAGAACAAGGCGCACCTCCAGGGCCCCTACCCGCACCTCCACCAGGGGCAGGGGCGGGAGGCCCCTCAGGGCGAAAACCCTCCCCAAGGGCACCCCCAGGGCAGGGCCCCCCCGGAGGAACCTCCGGGTCTTCAGGAGGAAAAGGGCGAGGAATAGGGCCCACTCCAGGGCACAAAGGGGCAGCACCAGGGGCAGGGGCCAGGGGAAAGGCCCCCGCACCACCAGGTAGAGGAACCTCGGGCGCAAGGGGGGAAGCCGCCTCACACCACCTCCACCAAGACCTGCACCGGGTGGCCCTCCTCCTCAGCCTCGATCTCCACCAATTTGCCCTCGGGCACCCCCTCCCGCACCAGGGCCAGGAGGTCCTTAAGGTTCACCCCCCGGCCCGCCAGGGCCAGCTTGGCCTCCTCGGGCAGGAACTTCTCCAGAAGCTCCGCCAGGGCCAAAGGAAGGTTCACGTTCACCCGCACCGGCTTCCCCTTGTCTTGGGCGTGGATGCGCACGCGCAAGAGCTTAGCCGCCGGCTTCGTGAGGGGCTTGGGCCCCTCTACTGCTTCCAGGAGGGCCAGGGCCTCCTCCACCCCGATCTCCCCCGCCCTCAGCATCTCCAGCACCCGCCGCTTCTCCTGCATCTCAGGCCTCCAGTTCCAGGTTGCCCATGACCACCCGGGCCGTAAGCTGGGCCCGGCCCTCGCCCAGGAAGCCCCGGAAGCTTCCCGGGCCCGCCACCCGGCGCCAAGGGCCCTCCGCCTCCACCTGCCCCAAGCGCACGTGGGCCTCCAGAAGGAGGTCCGAACCCGGCAGGAAGCGGAGCTCAGCGTTCCCCGCCCGGACCGAGAGGCGGTGCCCCCCTTCCCGGAGGAGGAGGCTTGCTTCCAGGTTGCCTCCCACCACCTCCAGGTCTAGCCCCACCAGGGCCTCGCCCTCCAGGTTGGCCCCCAGGGCCCGGCCCTTCAGGGCCACTCGGGAAAGCTCCACGTTGCTCCCCTTGGCCTCCAAGACCACCCACGCCCCCTCCGGCACCCGGAGCGCCCCTTCGCCAAAGGCCACGCGGTACACGTAGCCTTCCCCTTCCCGCAGGAGGGCACCGCCCTCCGCCTCCGGCTCGGCCAAGCCCCCCAGCCCCCGCACCTCCAGGTTAGCCCCCGTGGCCAGGATCCGGATCTGGGGATGGCCCGGGGCTGGGGAGGCCGCAGGCGCCTCCGGCCTTGGCCCCTCCTCGAGGACCGCCAGAAGCTCCAGGGCTTCCTCGGGAGAGAGGACCCCCTCCCGCACCATCTCCAGGATGCGCCGTTTATCCTCCATGCCGGACCTCCTCCATACCCCATCCCGCGGGCTTGGGCTCCAGCCATTCGGCCAAGAGGCGGAGCCAACTGGCGAGCCGCCTCCGCCAAGGGGTTCTAAGGGGCCGAAGAAGCCGCTCCCGTTCGGCTTCCGCAAGGAGCTCCCGGTGCCGCTCCTTGGCCGCCTCCAGGTCCAGCCCAAACCCGCCCATGCCTCACCTCCTTACCTCAGAGTGTAAGGCATGGCTTTATAATCTGTCAAGTTTAGTCTGACAAATCTACAAACCCAACCTCGAGGGGTGCCGAGAGCCCAGGAAGGGCGCCCCCAAAAAGGCGAAGAGGAGGAGGGCGTAGGCCAGGAGGAGAAGCCCCATGCGCGGGTAGCCCCGAAGCCTTTCCTCCAAGAGGAAATAGGCGGTGAGGAGGAGCCAGGCCAGGAGAACGGAGACCTCCTTGGGGTCCAGGGCCAGGGGGCTGCCGAAGTAGCCCCAGGCCCAGGCCATGCCGCTTCCCAGGCCCAAGGTGGTGGCCAAGTAGCCCACCTTGAGGTAGCCCTGCTCCAGGCGGCGCAGGCTCCAAAGGGGGGCGGAAAGCAGGGCCTTTTCCGGAGCAGCCCGGAGGCGCAGGTCCTGCAGGGCGCACATCACCCCCGCCCCCACCCCCACCGCCAGGGCCAGGTAGGCCACCAGGAAGGCCCCCGCGTGGACCAGGGTGAGGAGGGGGGGGAGCTCCCCCCCGGGGTGGGGGAGGGCCTTAAGGGCGAAGAGGCCCAGGAGGAGGGCCAGGAGGACCAAGTAGCGGCGCAGGGGGGCAAGCCTTGGCCGGAGGAGGAGGGTCTCCCCCCGCAGGGCCAGAAGCCCCCCCAGGACCAGGGCGGGCTGGGCCGGCCCAGCGAAGAACCCCTTGGCGAGGGCATCGGCCAGGGCGGCCCCCAGGTAGAAAGCGGCCCCCAGGGCCAGGCCTCGAGGCCAGAAAAGCCCCAGGGCCAGGAGGAGCACCCCCCCTAGGGCCAGGAGGGCGGGGAGGGTCATGGCCGCGGGCGGAAGGCCAGGAGGGGGCAGTCCTCGGGGCAGGGGGGGCCTTGGAGGAAGGCCTTGGTCCGGGTTTTAAGGGAAAGGATCCAGGGATGGGCCCGGCGGCCCGCCTCCTTGTGCCGGGTAAGGGGGTCGGCCTGGGGGAGGTCGCGGGCCACCTCCCGGTGCGCCCAGCCCTTCAGGGCCCGGATGGCCTCCCGCACCCGGTGGCCCGCGTACCACTCCAGGTAGTCCCCCAGGGCCCCCTCGATGAGGGCCTCCACCTTGGGCACCTCGCCCTGGCGGGCCTTTAGGTTCCTCTCCACCACCCTTTCCAGGTCATCCAGGTTGTAGAGGTAGGCGTAGGGGAGCCTGCCCACCCCAGGGTGAATGTTCCGGGGTAGGGCGATGTCGATGAGGAAGAGGGGCTTGGCCCTTTTGGGCAAGTCCTCCGGGCGCACCAGGTAGTGGGGCGCGGCGGCGGAGGCCACCACCAAATCCGCCTGGCGCAGGACCTCGGGGAGGGCCGTGAGGGGGTAGGCCTCTCCGCCGAAGCGCTCCGCCAGGGCCTCGGCCCTTTCGGGGGTGCGGTTCACCACCAGGACCCGGCCCACCCCCTGGGCCTTCAGGTGGGTGAGGAAGAGCTCGGCCATCTCCCCCGCCCCCAAAACGGCCACCACGAGCCCCGTGAGGTCCCCATACACCGCCAGGGCCAGGTCCAAGGCGGCATAGGCCACGCTCACCGCCCCCGCCCCGATGCCCGTCTCGCTCCGGGCCCGCTTGCCGAGGGCGATGGCGGACTGGAAGGCCTTCTCCAAAAGGCTTTCCGTGGCCCCGTGTTCGCGGGCCAAGAAGAGGGCCTCCCGCACCTGGCCCAGGATCTGGGCCTCCCCCATCACCAAGGAGTCCAGGCCCGCCGCCACCCGAAAGAGGTGCCGCAGGACCTCTATTCCCTCCTTCTGGTAAAGGTGGTGGGCCTCCACCCCCCGGGCAAGGAGGAGGGCTTTGGCCTCCTTAGGGCTTCCCACCCCGTAGATTTCCGTGCGGTTGCAGGTGGAAAGCACCACCGCCCTGCCCAGGGTGCGCAGGGCCGCCGGCAGGGCCACCGCTGGGTCCAGGGCCGCCCGCTCCCGCACCTCCACAGGGGCGGTCTTGTGGGAAAGGCCCACCAGGTAAAGGGGTAGGGCCATAGTCTTTCGACAGTATAGGCCACCCGGGTAGGGACAAGAATCCCCTCAGGGGCTAAACCTTAACCAATGCCCTATGAGAACGCCCGAAGTATGGCACGGAAAAGCCCTTCTAGGCCCGGATCCGCCGCCTCCCACACGGCAAAGCCCAGCCGCCTGGCCTCTTTCGCCGTGCTGGGGCCGATGCAGGCCGCCTTGGGCCGCCTTGGGGTCCAGCGGGTGAAGGCCCTCACCCCACTGGGGCTAAAGAAGGCCACCACCTCCGCCCGCTCCAGAAGGGCTACCTCTTCCGGGGCCAGGGCCCGCTCCCGGGTGGCGTAGACCTCGAGGCGCTCCACCGGGATGCCCCGCCTGCGGAGCCCCACCTCCAGGTCCCGCCCCGCCAGATCCCCAGCCACAAAGAGCACCCTCTCCGCCTCCGGGAAGGCTTCCGCCAAGTCCTTGGCCGTGGCCCTTCCCGGGACAAAGGCCGGGGGGAGCCCCCCTGCCCGCAGGACCTCCCCTGTCCCCTCCCCCACCGCCGCCACCTTAAGGGGGGGCCTTCCCGCCCTTTCCCAGGCCCAAAGGAGCCTCCTAGCCCCCTCCTTGGAGGTGACCGCCACCCAGTCCGCCTGGAGGAGCTTTCCGGGAAGGGCCTCGAGGCCCGGCAGGTCCACCTGCTCCAACAAGGCCACCTCCGCCGCCTCTATGCCCGAGGCGGCGAGCCTTTCCACAAGCGCCCTATCCTTCCCCCGCGTGAGGAGCACCACGGCCCTTGAGCACCTTGTGGAAGAGTTTCATGGCGGCCAAGGCCCGGGGGAAGCCCAGGAAGAGGGCGGACTGCAGGATGGCCTCCCGCACCTCCTCCTCGGTGGCCCCCACCCGCAAGGCCCCCTCCAGGTGGGTGGCCAACTCCTTGGGGCTACCCAGGGCGATCAGGGCGGTGATGGCCAGGAGTTCCCGGGTTTTGAGGTCCAGCCCTGGCCGGGCCAGGACCTCCTCGTAGGCGAAGTCCCGGATGTAGCGGAAGAGGTCCTCGTCCACCTCCCGCAAGGACCTCTCTATGGCCTCCTCCTTCTCCCCCCAGATGGCCCGCCGCACGCTCATGGCAGGTAGTCTAGCACCGCTTCCAGGCGGTGGAGGGCCTCCGGGTTCTCCCCCGAGGGGTCGAAGAGCAGGGGCCTGACCCCAGCCCCCCGGGCCCCCAGGAGGTCCGCCTCCGAGTCCCCCACGTGCACCGCCTCCTCCGGGGCCACCCCCAAGGCCGAAAGGGCCTCCTGGAAGAGCCTGGGGTCGGGCTTGGCCACCCCGGAAAGGGCGCTCACCGAAAGGTGCTGGAAGTAAGGTCTTAAGCCCACCACCTCCAGGATCTCAGGCAGGGTGGCATCCCAGTTGGAAACCACCGCCAGGGGGTAGCCCCGTTCCCTCAGGGCCCGCAGGGTGGCCTCGGCCCCCGGGGCCAGGGGCCAGATCCGGGGGTCGCGCCAGCGGGCGATGAGCTCTGCGCTCAGGGCCTCGGCGTGGGCCTCGAGGCCCATCCCCACCAGGAGCCGGCGGTGGAACTCCCGCCAAAGCCCGAGGGCCGTTTCCAGGTCGCGGGCCTCCAGGTGGTGCGCCTCGTAAAAGCGGAAGGCCTCCAGGGCGGCCGCCCGGGGATCCCTGGTGGGCCTGAGCCCCCGTTCCTGCAGGAGGGGGAAGAGCCAGTAGCGGGGACTTGCCAGGATCAGGGTGTTGCCCACGTCAAAGAGCACCGCCCGGGTCATGAACCCAGTGTATACCCTGGCTTCTCTAACGGGTGTCTAACCTCAACCTGCTATGGTTTTTATAGCAAAAGGAGGTGGTAAGGCATGCGATGGCTTGTATGGACCCTGGTATTGCTGGTTCCCAGCCTGGCCCAAAGCTTTGAGGTGGTTTCCGGGGAAGCCCGCTACCGGGTGCGGGAACAGCTGGTCCAGATCGGCATCACGGACGCCGTGGGCACCACCCAGGCGGTAAAAGGGCAGGTGGCCCTCCAGGGCACCAGGGCCACGGGGGAGTTCGTGGTGGACCTGCGGGAACTCCGCAGCGACCAGCAGCGGCGGGACAACTACCTCAGGCAAAACACCCTGCAGACGGACCGCTTCCCCACCGCCACCTTCCGGCCCAAGGCGGTGGAGGGCCTGCCCAACCCCCTGCCCCAAAGGGGCAGGTTCCCCGTGCGGGTGGTGGGGGACCTCACCATCCGGGACGTGACTCAGGAGGTGGTGTGGGAAGGGGAGGCGGAGTTTTCGGGGGAAGAGGTGAAGGTTCGGCTTAGGACCGAGTTCCCCTTTGAACGGTTCCAGCTCACCCAGCCCCGGGTGCCCATCCTCCTCAGCGTGGAGAACCGCATCCGGCTGGAGGTGGACCTCAGCTTGAGGCGAAAATGAAACGGCGCACCCTGTTAGGGCTTCTCCTCTCCTTCCCCCTGGCCCAGGCCCAGTGCCCGCCCACCCCGGCCCTCACGGAAGGGCCCTACTACCTTAGGGAAGTACCCCGGCGGAGGGACCTGAGGGAAGGGCTCCCCGGGATCCCCCTTCGGCTTACCCTCCGGGTGCAGGACCGCGCCTGCCGGCCCCTTGGGGGCGTGCGGGTGGACCTCTGGCACACGGACGCCCTGGGCCGCTACTCGGGGGTAAACGCCCCCGGGGTCTTCTGCCGGGGCTGGCAGCCCACGGACAACCAGGGCCAGGTGGAGTTCCTCACCCTCTTCCCCGGCTGGTACCCAAGCCGCACCCCCCACCTACACCTCAGGGTGGAAGCAGGAGGCCGAAGCTTCGCCACCCAGCTTTTCTTCCCCGAGGAAGTCCAGCGCCAGGTCTACGCCCAACCCCCTTACGCGGAAAGGGGAATGCCCCGCATCGGCAACCGCCAGGACGGGATTTTTCGCGCGGACCTGCTCCTTAACCTAAGGCCGGAAGGGGAAGGCTACCGGGCGGACTTCGCCCTCACCCTGCCCTTCTAGTACCCTTAGGGCATGGTGCCCCGCTACCAGACCCAGGAAATGGCCCGGCTGTGGTCGGAGGAAAGCCGCTACCGCACCTGGGCCCTGGTGGAGGCCTACGCCCTCGAGGCCTGGGAGGCCCTGGGCCAGGTGCCTAAGGGCCTGGCAGCCAGGCTCCTAAAGCGGCTTGAGGAAAAGCCCCTGGACGAAGGCTTTGCCCAGCGGGTGGCGGAGCTGGAGGAGATCACCCGCCACGACCTCGTGGCCTTCACCCGGGCCCTGGTGGAGTGGACGGGAGACGAGGAGGTGGGGCGGTACCTGCACCTGGGCCTCACCAGCTCCGACGTGGTGGACACCGCCCAAAACGCCCTCCTGGTGCAGGCCCTGGACCTGATCCTGGAGGAGCTTAGGGGGGTGCAGGAGGAGCTCAAGCGCCTGGCCCTCCGCTACCGCCGCACCCCCGCCATCGCCCGCACCCACGGGGTCCACGCCGAACCCACCAGTTTCGGCCTCCGCTTCCTGAGCTTTTACGCCGCCTTCGGGAGGGACGAGGAAAGGCTAAGGCGGGCCCAGGAAACCATCGGGGTGGCCATGCTCTCGGGCTCCGTGGGGAACTACGCCCACGTGCCCCCAGAGGTGGAGGCCCACGTGGCGAGGCGGCTCGGCCTAAGGCCCGAACCCCTTTCCACCCAGGTGGTGCCTAGGGACCGGCACGGGGAGGTGCTGGCCGCCCTGGCCCTCCTGGGAAGCAACCTGGAAAGGGTGGCGGTGGAACTAAGGCACCTGCAGCGCACCGAGGTGCTGGAGGTGCAAGAGCCCTTTCGCGAAGGGCAGACGGGAAGCTCCTCCATGCCCCACAAGAAAAACCCCGTGGGCCTGGAAAACCTCACGGGGATGGCCAGGCTTCTCCGGGGCTACCTGGGGCCCGCCCTGGAAAACATCGCCCTCTGGCACGAGCGGGACATCTCCCACTCCTCCGTGGAGCGCGTCGTCCTCCCCGACGCCACCACCGCAGCCCACTACGCCCTGAGGCGGCTTAGGGGCATCCTGGCGGGCCTGGTGGTCTTTGAGGAAAACCTCAAGCGCAACCTGGACCTCACCCGCGGCCTCATCTACTCCCAGCAGGTGCTGAACGCCCTCATTCAGAAGGGCCTTCCCCGGGATAAGGCCTACGCCATCGTGCAACGCAACGCGCTACGGAGCTGGGAGGAGGGCCGGGATTTCCGGGCGTTCCTGGAAGAAGACCCAGAAAACCCCTTGAAGGGGGAGGCCCTGAAAGCCCTCTTTGACCCGGAACCCTTCCTCAGGCACGTGGACGCCATCTACGCCCGCTTTGGCCTTTAGGGGTCTACCACAAGGCCAGCTGAAGGCTGCGACGGCCGCTTTGCCCTCCTGTGGGACTCACCCAAAGCCTCCCTTCCGGCGAAAGCTCCAGTTGATAGCCGGGATTGCGCTCCGAGAGGAGCCAAAGCTCCCTTTCCCCGATGGGGCGTAGAAGGTCCAGGGACAAGGGCATGCCTTCAGTGTAGCCCCTCCTGGGCTAAAATAGAGGCCAGACGGGACCCGAGTCCCTAAGGAGGCGCATGGAAAAGCTCTACGAGGGCAAGGCCAAGATCCTCTACCCCGAGGGGAAGGACACCTTACGGGTCTACTTCAAGGACGAGGCCACCGCCTTCAACGCCCAGAAGCGGGGCCTCATCCCGGGCAAGGGGGTGGTGAACAACAGGGTTTCCGCCGTCCTCTTCCGCTACCTGGAGGGCCACGGGGTGAAGACCCACTTCCTGGAGGAGCTTTCCGAGCGGGAGATGCGGGTCCTAAGGGTGGAGATCCTCCCCCTCGAGGTCATCCTCCGCTTCCGGGCGGCGGGGAGCTTCGCCAAGCGCTACGGGGTGCAGGAGGGCATCCCCTTGAAGAACCCCCTGGTGGAGTTCTCCCTCAAAAGCGACGCCCTGGGCGATCCCTTGATCTGCCCGGAGGCCATTTTGGCCCTGGGCCTGGCGGAGGAGGAGGAGCTCGCCCAGGTGAAGGCCACCACCCTGAGGGTGGGGGAGCTCCTTCGGGCCTTCTTCGCCCCAAGGGGCCTGGACCTCATCGACTTCAAGCTGGAGTTCGGCAAAAGGAATGGGGAGATTCTCCTCGCCGACGAGATCTCCCCCGACACCATGCGCCTTTGGGACCAGAAGACGGGGGAACCCATGGACAAAGACCGCTTCCGCAAGGACCTGGGGGGCGTGGAGGAGGCTTACCAGGAGGTGCTCAGGCGCGTTCTTTCCGAACCCGAAAAGGTCTAGCCATGCCGAGATACCAAGCCACCTTGCTCATCGAGCTGAAAGAGGGCATCCTGGACCCGCAAGGCCGGGCGGTGGAGGGCGTCCTAAAGGGCCTCGGCCACCCGGTGGAAGAGGTGCGGGTAGGAAAGGTCCTGGAGGTGGTCTTCCAGGCGGAGAACCTCCTGCAGGCCGAGGAAAAAGCCAAGGCCATGGGGAAGCTCCTCGCCAACCCGGTGATGGAGGTCTATACCCTGGAGGCCTTAAAGGAACTCTCATGAAGTGGGCCATTGTCCGCTTCCCCGGCTCCAACTGCGACGAGGACGCCCGCTTCGCCCTCACCAAGGCGGGCCTCAGGGCGGAGTACGTGTGGCACACGGAAACAAGCCTAAAGGGCTTTGACGGGGTCTTCCTCCCCGGGGGCTTCAGCTACGGGGACTACCTCAGGGCCGGGGCCTTGGCCGCCAAGAGCCCGGTGATGGCGGAGGTGGCCCGCTTCGCCCGGGAGGGGAGGCCGGTCATCGGGGTGTGCAACGGCTTCCAGGTCCTCACCGAGGCCGGGCTTTTGCCGGGGGCGTTGCTGGCCAACCTGAACCTGCACTTCACCTGCAAGGAGGTGGGGGTGCGGGTGGAGCGCACCGACCTCCCCTTCACCCGGCGTTATGGGAAGGGGCAGGTCCTGCGCCTGCCCATCGCCCACGCCGAAGGGCGCTACTACGCGGACCCCGAAACCCTGGAAAGGCTGGAAGGGGAAGGCCAGGTGGTCTTCCGCTACGCCCCCCTAAGGGGTGAAGGGGACTACAACCCCAACGGGAGCCTGAACGACATCGCCGGCATCGTGAACGAGAAGGGCAACGTCCTGGGCATGATGCCCCACCCCGAGCGGGCGGTGGACGAGGTCCTGGGCGGCACCGACGGACTGCCCCTCTTTCTGGGGCTTGTGGAGGAGGTAGCGCGATGAAACCCAAGGCCATCACCTTTGACTTCTGGGGCACCCTCTTCACCGAGGGGGAAGCGTTTTTGGAAAGGGTCATGCCCGCCCGGTACGAAATCCTCCTGGACGCCCTCTCCGAAGCGGGGCACCCCGCGGAGGAGCACGAGGTGCGGGAGGCCTACCGCCAGGCCACCCTGGCCTTTGAGGAGGCTTGGAAGGCGGGGGAGCACATGAGCGTCTACGACCGGGTGGCCCGCATCTTCGCCCTCCTGGGAGCCCCCCACGACCCCGGGCTCATCGCCCTTACCGCCAGGAAGCTGGAGGAAAGCTCCCTCCTGGCCGACCTCAAACCCCTCCCTGGGGTAAGGGTGCTGAAGGAACTGGCCAAGAAGTACCCCCTGGGCCTGGTCTCCGACACCGGCATGACCCCGGGCCGCCTCCTACGGGAGCACCTGAGGCGGCAGGGCCTGGACGTGTTCCAAGCCTACAGCTTCTCCGACGAGACGGGGTTCGTGAAGCCCAAGCCCGAGGCCTTCAGGGCGGCTCTCGAGGCCCTGGGGGTGGCCCCGGAGGAGGCCCTGCACGTGGGCGACCTGCCCCAGACGGACATCCGGGGGGCTTTCGCCACGGGCTACCCCTGGGCGGTGCAGTACGTGGGCCACCGGGAGGTGAACGGGGAGGTGAAGCCCACGGCCAAGGTGCGGGACCACCGCGAGCTCCTACCCCTTCTGGAGTGATGGAAGCCTTCGCCAAGGAAATCGGCATCCCCGAGGAGGAGTACCGGGAGATCCAAAAGCGGCTCGGGCGGGAGCCCAACCGGGTGGAGCTCTTCCTCTTCAAGGTGATGTGGAGCGAGCACTGCGCCTACAAGAACTCCCGCCCCCTCCTGAAGGAGCTCCCCAAGGAGGGGGAGGCGGTCCTCCAGGGGCCCGGGGAGAACGCGGGCGTGGTGCGCCTCGGGGAGGGGTGGGCGGTGGCCTTCAAGATCGAGAGCCACAACCACCCCTCGGCGGTGGAGCCCTTCCAGGGGGCGGCCACCGGGGTGGGGGGGATCCTCCGGGACATCATGAGCATGGGGGCCCGTCCCATCGCCCTCCTGGACTCCCTGCGCTTTGGCCCCCCGGAGGAGGCCCGTAGCCGCTACCTCCTCAAGGGGGTGGTCTCCGGCATCGCCCACTACGGCAACGCCATCGGGGTGCCCACGGTGGGCGGGGACCTCTACTTCCACGAGGGCTACCGGGAAAACCCCCTGGTGAACGCCATGTGCATTGGCCTTCTCCGGGAGGAGCACCTGAGGCGGAGCCGGGCCTCCCTGGGGCGGCCCATCTACTACGCCGGGGCCAAGACCGGGCGGGACGGGATCGGGGGGGCGGCCTTCGCCAGCCGGGAGCTCGCCGAGGACAAGGAGGAGGACCGCCCGGCGGTGCAGGTGGGGGACCCCTTCCTGGGGAAGCTCCTCATGGAGGCTACCCTCGAGGCCATCGAGCGGGACCTGGTGGAGGGCGTGCAGGACATGGGGGCAGCGGGGCTCACCAGTAGCCTCTCGGAGCTCGCCCACAAGTCGGGCCTGGGGGTGGAGCTCCACCTGGACCAGGTCCCCACCCGGGAGGCAGGGATGGGGCCCATCGAGCTCCTCCTCTCGGAAAGCCAGGAGCGCATGGTCCTGGTGCCCAAGGAGGGGAAGGAGAAGGAGCTGGAGGCGGTCTTCCAGCGCTGGGGCCTGGACTGCGTGCCCGTGGCCAAGACCATCCCCGAGAGGGTCTTCCGCGTCCTCTTCCGGGGGGAGGTGGTGGCCGAGGTGCCCACGGAGGCCCTGGCGGAAGCCCCCACCTACGTGCGGGTGGGGCGGGAGGACCCGGAGATCAGGAGGCTTCGGGAAACCCCCCTGCCCCCCCTGGAGGCCGACCCCCAGGAGGTCCTCCCCAGGCTCCTGGCCTCCCCCAACCTCGCCAGCCGGGAGGCGGTCTACGAGCGCTACGACCACCAGGTGGGCACCCGCACCGCTCTGGTCCCAGGCAAGGGGGACGCGGCGGTCTTGTGGGTGAAGGGCACAAACCTGGGCATCGCCGCCAAGGTGGACCACAACCCCCGCTACAGCCGCCTCCACCCCCGGCTTGGGGCCATGCACGCCCTGGCGGAGGCCTGCCGCAACGTGAGCGTGGTGGGGGGGAGGCCTCTCGCCTACACCGACGGCCTCAACCTGGGAAGCCCAGAAACCCCGGAGGGCTATTTTGAGCTCCAGGAGACCATCGCCGGCCTCCGGGAGGCGAGCGAGGCCCTGGGGGTGCCGGTGGTCTCCGGGAACGTCTCCCTCTACAACGAAAGCGGCGGGCGGCGCATCCCCCCCACGGCCATGGTGGGGGTGGTGGGGGTCTTGGACATCAGGAAGCGGGCGGAGATGGGCTTTAGGCGCCCTGGGGAAGCCATCGTCCTCATCGGGGAGGAGGCGGGGGAGCTTGGGGGAAGCGAGGTGCTCCACCTCCTCACCGGGCAGGAGCTGGGCCACCCGCCCCCTTTGGACCTGGAGCGGGAGCGCCGGGTGCAGGAGGCCATCCGCGAGCTCATCGCCTTAGGCCTCACCCAGACCGCCCACGACCTGGCAGAGGGGGGCCTCCTGGTGGCCCTGGCGGAGATGACCTTCCCCTACGGCCTGGGGGCCACGGTGGAGGTGCGCCCCCGGGGCCTCGATCAGCCATCAGGCCAGCTTGCCACCCTCTTCGGCGAAGCGCCGAGTCGGATCCTATTCACCGTGGCCAAGGAGAACCTCCAGGAGGCCACCCTCCGCCTGGAGGAGCTCGGCCTCCCCCACCGGGTCCTGGGCGAAACCGGGGGGAATACCCTCACGGTCCTCACCCCAGATGGGGTGCTAGAGTGGGGGGTGCAGGAACTCCTCGCCGCCTGGAAGCGGCCCCTGAGGGAGGTACTGGATGGACAAGCCTAGGGAAGAGTGCGGGGTCTTGGGGCTTTGGAGCGAAGAACCCCTGGACGCGGCGGGGCTACTCCATCTGGGCCTTCTCGCCCTCCAGCACCGGGGGCAGGAGGCAGCAGGAATGGCCGTATCGGACGGGAAGGAGTTTTTGGTGGAGAAGGATCTGGGCCTAGTCAACCAGGTTTTTACGGAGGAGCGCTTAGCCCGCCTGCGCCTGGGGGAAGCCCGGATGGGCCTGGCCCACACCCGCTACTCCACCACCGGCTCCAACCTCCGCTTCAACGCCCAACCCCTCACCGCCCGCACCGCCCACGGGGTTCTGGCCATCGCCCACAACGGCAACTTCACCAACGCCAAGCCCCTCCGGGACCGCCTCCTCCTGGAGGGGGCCACCTTCCAGAGCACCTCGGACACCGAGGTGATGCTCCTCCTCCTCGCCCGCTTGGGCCACCTATCCCTCCCCGAGGCGGCCGCCGAGGCCATGAAGACCCTGGAAGGAGGGTATTCCATCCTCCTCATGGACCGCAGGACCGTGGTGGCCCTCCGGGACCCCCATGGGGTGCGGCCCCTGGCCATCGGGAAGCTCCCAAAAGGCTACGCCTTCGCCTCCGAGCCCCCGGCCCTCGAGCTCATGGGGGCCCGCTACCTCCGGGATGTGCGCCCGGGAGAGGTGGTCTGGGTGGAGGAAGGCGAGCTGAAAAGCCTCCAGGCCCTTCCCCCCAACCCGGCCCCTTGCGCCTTTGAGTGGATCTACTTCGCCAGGCCCGATAGCCTCCTGGACGGGGTGGAGGCCTACGAGGCCCGGGTGCGCATGGGCATGGAGCTCTTCCGGGAGGCCCCGGCAGAGGCCGACATCGTGGTGCCGGTGCCGGACTCGGGCATCGGGGCGGCGGTGGGCTACGCCAAGGCTAGCGGCCTTCCCCTGGAGTACGGCCTTTACAAGAACCCCTATGCGGGCCGCACCTTCATCCAGCCCACCCAGGCGCTAAGGGACCTCAAGACCCGCTTGAAGCTTTCCCCCACCTCGGCGGTGCGGGGCCGGCGGGTGGTGCTCATCGACGACTCCATCGTGCGGGGCACCACCAGCCGCCACATCGTGGCCATGCTGAAGGAAGCAGGGGCCCGGGAAGTCCACTTCCGGGTTTCCAGCCCCCCCATCCGGTTTCCCTGCTACTACGGCATCGACACCGCCGCCCGCAAGGAGCTCATCGCCGCCGAGAAGAGCGTGGAGGAGATCCGGGCCTTCATCGGGGCGGATACCCTGGCCTTCCTCTCGGAGGAAGGAGTCAAACGGGCCATTGGGGGACCCGTGTGCCTGGCCTGCTTTAACGGGCACTACCCGGCCGGGGTGCCCGTGGAGGGGGAAAAACTGGCCTTGGAAATTCTCTAGGCCCTATCCCTAATCCCCACCCTAAGTACCCGCACGCAAAGGTTGCCCCACCGGCCAAAGCCAAAGTGGCGTGCTCATGGCCTCTTTGGGGCCCCTGTCGTGGCGCAAGCCACGACGGGGTACTTAACCGAGCCAGGGGGACACTAGCCCCTCGAGGCCACCCCCCGCTTCAGGAAAAACCCCGTCCCAAGGCCCAGGAGAAACCCCACCAGCAGGAAGATAAAGGCGAAGGCACCGGTGGAAGCCAGGTGCCACCCGAAGAACCAGTAACTGCACACCGCATACCGCTCCACCTGCACCCGGACCAGCTCCGGCAGGTCGCGGCTGGAGGTGAAGTTGATGAGAATAATGGCCAAAAGCAGGATAGCCAGGGTCAGGGCAAGCCCCCACTTCAAAATCGGGAAAACACTTCCCTTCATGTCCCAAGCTTACCAAAGGAAAGACCCTTTTCCGGGGTCCTTCCGCCTCCTCCTAAGGCCCCGGTTCCCGGTAAAGGTGACCTGGTGGCGCCCCGGTGCAGGGCCTATAATCGGCCTATGGTAAGGACCAGCTTACGGGACGAGGCTCTTTTTCAGCTCATCGCCCTGGAGGAAAAGCGCCAGCGGGAAGGCCTGGAGCTCATCGCCAGCGAGAACTTCGTCTCTGCCCAGGTGCGGGAGGCGGTAGGAAGCGTCCTCACCAACAAGTATGCGGAAGGTTACCCCGGGGCCCGCTACTACGGGGGGTGCGAGATCATCGACCAGGTGGAAAGCCTGGCCATAGAGCGGGCCAAAGCCCTCTTCGGCGCCGCTTGGGCCAACGTCCAGCCCCACTCCGGCTCCCAGGCCAACATGGCGGTGTACATGGCCCTCATGGAGCCGGGGGACACCCTCATGGGCATGGACCTGGCCGCGGGAGGCCACCTCACCCACGGCTCCAAGGTGAACTTCTCCGGGAAGCTCTACAAGGTGGTTTCCTACGGGGTCCGGCCCGATACCGAGCTCATCGACCTGGACGAGGTGCGCCGCTTGGCCCGGGAACACCGCCCCAAGGTGATCGTGGCCGGCTCAAGCGCCTACCCCCGCTTCTGGGACTTCCAGGCCTTCCGGGAGATCGCCGAGGAGGTGGGGGCCTACCTGGTGGTGGACATGGCCCACTTCGCCGGCCTGGTGGCGGCGGGCCTTCACCCAAACCCCCTCCCCCACGCCCACGTGGTCACCAGCACCACCCACAAGACCCTAAGGGGCCCGAGGGGCGGGCTTATTCTCTCCAACGACCTCGATCTGGGCAAAAAGATAGACAAGCTCATCTTCCCCGGCATCCAGGGCGGCCCCCTGGAACATGTGATCGCCGGCAAGGCGGTGGCCTTCTTTGAGGCCCTGCAGCCCGAGTTCAAGGAGTACAGCCGGCTGGTGGTGGCAAACGCCCGGCGCCTGGCGGAGGAGCTGGCAAATCGGGGCTACCGCATCGTCACCGGAGGCACGGACAACCACCTCTTCCTGGTGGACCTAAGGCCTAAGGGACTCACGGGAAAGGAGGCGGAAGAGCGGCTGGACGCCGTGGGCATCACCGTGAACAAAAACGCCATCCCCTTTGACCCCAAGCCCCCCAGGGTCACCTCGGGGATCCGCATCGGCACCCCGGCCATCACCACAAGGGGCTTCACCCCGGAGGAAATGCCCCTGGTGGCGGAGCTCATCGACCGGGCCCTCATGGAGGGGCCCTCGGAGGCCCTGCGAGAGGAGGTTAGGCAGCTCGCCCTAGCCCACCCCATGCCCTAGGGAAGCCTTAGAATGGAAGAGGATGCTCAAGCGCCTCGAGGTGCGCAACCTCGCCGTCATCTGCGAGGCCACCCTGGAGCTGGGCCCTGGGCTGAACGTCCTCACCGGGGAAACCGGAGCGGGGAAAAGCCTCCTGGTGGACGCCTTGGCCCTCCTCCTGGGGGCCAGGTCCGAGGGGCTTTTGGGGCCTTTTGGCGATAGCCTCCTGGTGACCGCCTTCTTCCAAGGCGAGGGCGAGGAGCGCATCCTTTCCCGCCGCATCGGGAACCGCTCCACCCCGCGGATCGATGGGAAGGTGGTAAGCCTCAAAGAGCTCCAGGAGGAGGCGGAAAGGTGGCTTTCCCTCCACGCCCAGCACACGGCCATCGCCCTCCTCTCCCCTAAAAGGCAACGGGAGCTTCTGGATGCCCTCCTGCCCCCGGGCCTCCTCCAGGAGTACGGGGAGGCCTACAGGAAGCATCAGGCCCTCCTTGCTGAAAAACGCACCCTGGAGGAAGCCCTAAGGGCCAAGACCGAGCGGGAGGACCTCTTGCGCTTCCAGCTCAAGGAGATCCTGGAGGCCAACCCCAGGCCCGGCGAGGATCAGGAGCTGGAGGCCGAGGCGCAAAGGCTTCGCCATCTGGAAGCCCTGAGGGAGCGCTCGGGAAAGGCCTATGCCCTCCTGGCGGAAGGGGGTGCCCTGGATCTTCTTCAGGCGGCTCTGCGGGAGCTAAGGGCGGGAAGCCGCTTTGACCCGGCCCTCGAGGCCCTGGCCCGGGACCTGGAGGGGGCTTTGGAAGGAGGCCGGGCCGTGGCCCGGGAGCTGGAGGACTACCTGGAAAGCCTGGAGGGAGACCCCAGCCGTCTGGCCCAGCTGGAGGAGCGCCTTTCCCTTCTGGAAAGGCTCAAGCGCAAGTACGGCCCCACCCTGGAGGAGGTCCTGCGCTACGGGGAAAGGGCCCAGGAGGAGCTCAAGGCCCTGGAGGGAGGGGAAGAGCGTCTTTTAGAGCTGGAAAGGGCTTTAAGGGTGGCCTCTGAGGCCCTCTACAAAGCGGGGGAGCGCCTTTCCGAAGCCCGCCTCCGGGCGGCAAGGAAGCTGGAAAAGGAAATGGAGGCGGAGCTTTCCGCCCTGGGTTTCCCCAAAGCCCGCTTCCAGGTGGAGCTCAAACCCCTCCCCGAACCCGGACCCCAGGGCCTGGAGGAGGTCCTGTTCCGCTTCTCCGCCAACCCCCACCTTCCCCCCGCTCCCCTCTCCGCGGCCAGCGGCGGGGAGCTCTCCCGCATCGCCCTAGCCCTCGCCCTCCTCACCGGGGCCGAGGCCCCCACCGTGGTCTTCGACGAGGTGGACGCCGGCATAGGGGGGGAAACCGCCTGGAAGGTGGCGGAAAGGCTGGCCCGCTTGGGCCAGTTCCGGCAGGTGCTGGTGGTCACCCACCTGCCCCAGATCGCCGCCCGGGCAACAAGGCACCTGAGGGTGGTGAAGGAGGGGGAGGAGGTGCGCATCGAGGTGCTGGAAGGGGAAAAGCGCATACGGGAGCTCGCCCGCCTCCTCTCCGGCCAGTACACCGAGGCCGCCCTGGCCCACGCCCGCCTCCTTCTGGAAGGAAACGGCCACCTCGTTCAGGATTGGGCGGAGGCCCAGGAATGAATCCCCTCGAGGCTCCCTACCCCGCCTATCTTGTCCGGGAAACGGAGGTGGTGCGCAACTCCCTGGCCGAAGGCCTTCCCCTTCCCCAGGGGGACACCCTGGAGGTGGGGACGAAGACCTACCAGGCGGTGCGCCTGCCCGCCCCGGAAGGCACCTACCTGCTTCTCCTCGAGGTCAGCCATCTGGCCGTGCGGGCCAAGGCCTACCAAAGCCTCCTTCGGGTGCTGAAAGGACTCATGCAACACGAGAAGCCGGAAGGCCTTCTCAAGGACTTGATCCGCGAAGCCGTGGCGGTGGTGCCAGGAGCTGAAGCGGGCAGCATCCTCTTAAGAGAAGGGGCCTTCTTTTACCTGGTGGCCCAGGAAGGTTTCAGCGAGCGCCTGCTCACGGCCCGCACCTCCTTGGAGGAGGAGGAGCTCTTCTGGTACGGCCTAGGGGTGGACAACTGGCAAAAGGGCCGGCCCCGGGTCCTCAAAGGGGAGGCCGACAGACGCATGTACCAGGCCAAGAGGGCTAGAAAAGGGCTTTAACCCCATCCGCCACGTACTGCACCGCCAAAGCCGCTAGGAGGATCCCCAAGACCCGGGTAACCACGTTCACCCCCGTGCGCCCCAGGGCCCGGCGCACCCTCACCGCCGCCCCCAGGAGCACATAGGCCAGGAAGAGGACCAAGAAAACGTTGAAGAGCACCACCGCCCAGCCCCAAGGCACCCCCCGGGCCTCCCCGCCCAGGATGAGGACGCTGGCCAAGGCCCCAGGTCCGGCGATGAGGGGAATGGCCAGGGGGAAAACGGAGATGTCCGCCCGCTCCCGGGCCTCATCCTTCTCCTCCTCCGTTTCCCGCTCGTGGTGGGCGAAGACCATCTCGGTGGCGATGCGGAAAAGCAGGATCCCCCCGGCGATGCGCAGGGCATCCAAGCTGATGCCCAGGTACTCCAGAAGCCCCCGGCCGAAAAAGAAGAAGGAAACCAGAAGCCCCCCTGCCACCAGCACCGCTTTCCTAGCGATCTGGGCCTGCTTCTTGGGGGGACGGTCCCCGGCCAAGGCTAAAAACACCGGCACCAGCCCCACCGGGTCCATGACCACGAAGAGGGTGAGGAAGGATTTGAGGAAAAGCTCCAGCACAAAGGCCTAAAGGCGCATCTTCCCCGCCACGAGGAGTTCCCCGAACTCCTCCTCCAGGGCCCTCGCCCCTTCCTCGGTCCGGGCCACCACCAGGATGGTATCCTCCCCCGCCAAGGTGCCCACGATCTCGTCCCGCTTGAGGCGGTCCATCAAAAGGGCGATGCCGGAGGCGTGGCCCTCCGCCGTCTTTACCACCAGGATATTCCCCCCCCGGTCCACGTCCTTGACGAAGAGGCCAAACTGCCGCTTCAGTTCCTCGTAAACGTCCTCGGGAAGCTCCATGGAGGGCAGGGCGTACTTGTGCCGCCCCTTGCCCAGGGAAACCCGGGCCAGTCTCAGCTCGGCGATGTCCCGGCTCACCGTGGCCTGGGTCACCTCAAAACCCAGCTGCTTCAGACGCTCCACCAGCTCCTTCTGCGTGCCGATCTCCTCCCGGCTCACGATCTCCTGAATGGCGCGGTGCCGCTCCGCTTTGCTTCGCATAGACACCCCTCTAACCCTTCCAGAACTCTTTAACCAAGTCCAGTATACGGTCGGCCACCTGCCGCTTTTTCATGCGGGGGAGTTCCAGCACCCGGCCATCCCGGAGGAGGAGGACCACCTCGTTTTCGAGGCTGCCGAAGCCCACTCCCTCCCGGTTCACCCAGTTGAGGACAATGAGGTCCAGGTTCTTGCGGAGAAGCTTCTCCTTGGCCCGCGCCAATCCCTCCCCGGTTTCCATGGCAAAGCCCACCAGGACCCTCGGTCCCTTGTTCTCCCCTAGCTCCTTGAGGATGTCGGGGTTGGGAAGAAGGCGGAGGACCTTCTCCGCCGCCACCTTGGGCTCCTTCTCCCGGCTCACCTCCGCCGGGCGGTAATCGGCCACCGCCGCCGCCATCACCACCGCCTGGGCCCAGGAATAGCGCCTCAGAATGGCCTCTCGCATCTCCAAGGCGCTTTCCACCCGAACCACCTCCACCCCCCAAGGGGCGGGCAGGGTCGTGGGCCCGGAAACCAGCACCACCTCCGCCCCCCGGTCCCGGGCGGCCTCGGCCAGGGCGTAGCCCATGCGGCCCGAGGAGGGGTTGGAAAGAAAGCGCACCGGATCCAGGTACTCCCGGGTGGGGCCGGCGGATACCAGAAGCTTAAGGCCCTTAAGGTCCTTGGGCGTGAGGAGGGCCTGAAGCCTCTCCAAAAGCTCCTCTGGCTCCAGCATCCGTCCCCATCCTTCCCCTTCCCCCACCGCCGCCAAAGGCCCGTAGGCGGGACCGAAAAGGGCATGGCCCATGGCCTCGAGGGTCCGGACATGCTCCTGGGTCTTGGGGGCAAGCCACATGGCCTCGTTCATGGCCGGGGCCCAGGCCACCCGCTTGGCCCCGGCGAGAAGCGTGGCGGAAAGGAGGTCGTCGGCCAGGCCCAAGGCGGCCTTGGCCATGGCGTCCGCGGTGGCCGGAGCCACCAGGACCACCTCGGCCCACCGGGCGAGCTCTATGTGTAAGGCCCGGCCATCCGGCCTGAACCAGGCCTCCTCCGTGGCCACCTCCCCTCCAGCAGCCACCGCCAGGGAAAGGGGGGTGATGAACTCCAGGGCCCTGGGGGTGGCCAGGACCCGCACCTCGTGGCCCTGGGCCCTGAGGAGGCGGAGGAGGTGGGGGGCCTTGATGGCCGCCACCCCCCCCGTCACCGCCACCAGGACCCGGGCCACCTACTCCTCCTCTTCCACCGGGTAAAGGCGTTCCATCTCCCGCTGCAGCCGGTCCTCGGGCACCAGGTTCTCCCCGAAGACCAGCCGCCCCATGAGGAGCTCCTTCATGGCCCAGGTGACGGGGTTGGGGTCGTCAAAGAGGCCCTCGAGGGTCCGCATCTTGGGCCTCTCCTCCGGCTCCAGGGCCGTGTTCTTGAAGCGGTGGCGGAGAAGCTGCTCTGCCCGCTTGGCCACCACCACGGTAAGCCGGTACTTGGAATCCACCATGCCAAAAAGCTTGTCAATCCCGGGTTCCGCCATAACTCCTCCGCAGAATCTCGTCCAGCTCCGCTTCCAGGTCCTTATCCCGCTTAAGGGCCTTCTCCAAGGCAGCGCCCATCCTGGGGGTACGCCGCCTCTCGGCGGTAAGGATGGCCAGGAAGTCGGCCACCGCCTCCTCCAGCACATCGTTCACGATCACATAGTCAAAGAGGTGGGCGTTTCGTATCTCCCACTCCGCCTGCTTCAGCCGCTTTTCTATCTTCTCAGGGGCGTCCTTGCCCCGGTAGACCAAACGCCGCTTCAGCTCAGAAAGGGAAGGGGGCAGGAGGAAGATGAGGACCGCCTCCGGTACCTTCTTGCGCACCTGCAGGGCTCCCTGGACCTCGATCTCCAGGAGGACATCCTCCCCCCGGGCCAGAGCCCGCTCCACCGGAGCCTTGGGGGTACCGTAGAGGTGCCCCACGTACTCGGCATGCTCCAAGAATCCATCCTCCCGCAACAGGAGCTCAAAGGTGGCCCTGTCCACAAAGTAGTAGTCCACCCCATCCCGTTCCCCGGGACGCGGGGGACGGGTGGTCATAGAGACGGAGTAGAAGAGGCGGGTGCGCTCCAGCACCTTAGCCCGCACCGTACCCTTCCCCACCCCGCTGGCCCCGGTCATGACGAAAAGGCGGCCCCCCATACCCCTCACCCCGGGAGGATACCAGAACCCTGGGTCCGGGAACAAGGATTTTTGTGATCTAGGCACCCTTCGCCCGTGGTACACTTGGGCCCGTGGCCTGGTACGAGGGCGCTTTCTTCTATCAGATCTTTCCCGACCGTTACTTCCGGGCAGGCCCCCCGGGCAAGCCCGCCCCCAGCGGTCCCTTCGAACCCTGGGAAGCCCCGCCCTCCCTTAGGGGCTTCAAGGGGGGCACCCTCTGGGGCATAGCGGAGAAAATCCCCTACCTTAAGGACTTGGGGGTGGAAGCCCTTTACCTGAACCCCATCTTCGCCTCCACCGCCAATCACCGATACCACACCACGGACTATTTCCAGGTGGATCCCCTCCTGGGGGGGAACGTGGCTCTAAGGCACCTTCTGGAAGTCGCCCATGCCCACGGCATTCGCGTCATCCTGGACGGGGTTTTCAACCACACGGGAAGGGGGTTTTTCGCCTTCCAGCACCTTTTGGAAAACGGGGAGGCGAGCCCTTATCGGGACTGGTACCACGTAAAGGGCTTCCCCCTAAACCCCTACGGGCGGAACCCCAACTACGAGGCCTGGTGGGGCAACCCCGAGCTCCCCAAGCTCCGGGTGGAAACCCCGGCGGTGCGGGAGTACCTCCTGGAGGTGGCGGAGTACTGGATCCGCTTCGGCGCGGATGGCTGGCGGCTGGACGTGCCCAACGAGATCGAGGACCCCGAGTTCTGGCGGGCTTTCCGCCGCCGGGTCAAGGGGGCCAACCCCGAGGCCTACATCGTGGGGGAAATCTGGGAGGAGGCCGACTTCTGGCTCCAGGGGGACATGTTTGACGCCACCATGAACTACCCCTTGAGCCGGGCCATCCTGGGCTTCGTGGGAGGGGAGGTCCTGGACCAGGAGCTGGCCGCCCGCTCGGGCCTGGGGCGCATCGAACCCCTGCAGGCCCTGGCCTTCAGCCACCGGCTGGAGAACCTCTTCACCCGGTACCGGCCTGAGGTGGTGCGGGCCCAGATGAACCTCCTCACCTCCCACGACACCCCCCGCCTCCTCACCCTCCTTAGGGGAAGCGTGGAGCGGGCTAAGCTGGCCCTTTCCCTGCTTTTCCTCCTGCCGGGAAACCCCACGGTGTACTACGGGGAGGAGATCGGCATGGAGGGCGGCCACGACCCGGAAAACCGCGGGGGCATGGTGTGGGAGGAAGGCCGCTGGAGGCGGGAGATCCGGGAGAGCGTGCGGCGGATGGCCCGCCTGCGCCAAGAACACCCCCTCCTCCGCACCGCCCCCTACGGGCGGATCTACGCGGTGGACGGCCACCTGGCCTTCACCCGGGGGCCCTACCTGGTGGTGGTGAACGCCGCTTCCGAGCCTTTCCGCCAGGATTTTCCCCTGCATGGTGCCCTGCCTCGAGGGGCCCAGGCCGTGGACCTCCTCTCCGGAAAAACCTGCACCCCGGCAGGAGGACGCCTTTGTGGGCCCGAGCTTCCCCCTTTTTCTGTGGCCATCTGGGTGGAGGTCTAGGGCCAGGCTCCCTCAAAGCGCAGGAGCCAGGCCTTAAGCCCCTCCTGCCCGGCAAACCCCCCAAGCCGCCCGTCGGCGTGGACCACCCGGTGGGCGGGCACCAGGAGGAAGAAGGGCGAGGCCCGCAACCCCGCCCCCACCGCCCTTGGGGAGAGGCCAAGCTCCCGCGCCAGGCTTCCATAACTTTCCGTGCGCCCGTAGGGGATGCGGCGCACCCGCTCGTAAAGGGCCACCCGGGCCGGGGAAAACCCGGCGTAGTCCAGGGGAATGTCCAGAAAGTCAGGCCTTTCCCCGGCGAAGTAGGCCAGGACGTGCTCCCGCACCCTAAGGGCCAAAGCCCCCTCCGCCTCCCGCCCCCGGGGAAAGAGGGCGGGCTCCAGGAGCCGCACCCCCGCAGAGGTCGTCTCCAACCACAAGGGTCCGATAGGCGTGGGGATCAGCATAGCCAAAACCGCCTCTTCGCCACAATGGCCAATGGCCCTACTAAAGAAGCAATCTATAATGGGCGCATGGGAACACCTCGGATCTTTTCCCAGGGTTCCTCTCCTGGGCCTGAACGCCTCCTTCTGGCGCCACCCTGGGAAGCCGAGGAAACCTTGACCGCCACAGCCCTGGAGGCCTACCTAAAAGCCAAGTCCCCAGCGTGAAGGGATCCAGGCGGTCTCCACCCCGGATATCCGGCCCAGCAGCAAGTCGGAAAGGAAGGTGCCAGGGAAGTAGTGCCCCAGGACCTCCCGGTACCCGTACCCCGCCTCCGCCATGCCCTTGGCCCCCCACTGGGAGAGGCCCACCCCGTGCCCTGCCCCCCGGCCCTCCGCCCGCCAGCCCTTGAACTCCACCAAAGCCGAGGGCAGGCCCAGGTTCCGCACCAGCCGCTGGGCCTCGGGCCCTTGGATCTCCACCCCAAGGAGCCGGAGGCGCCACACCCTACCCGAAGCGCTCCGCTCCAGCACCACCGGGGAGTCGCTGCCTTGGGGCGTGTGGCCCATGGCCCGCAAAGCCGCCGCCGCCCTCTCGGGACTCACGGAAACCTGCCACTGGCTTTTGGGACCCCGGGCATAGGGGTCCGGCCTCGGCCGCAAATAGGGCAGGGCCTTCTGAAAGACCTCTTCGCTCCCCGCGGTCATACCCCCGGAGTCGGCGTGGTACAGCGCGGAAATGGCCCTTCCCTGGTAGCTTAGGACCTTCCCCCGGGTACCCCTCACCGCCTCAGTGTGCCGGGCGGTTTCCACGTCAAAACCCAGGTAGACCTGGCAGACCTCGCTGGCGCAGAGGTCGTATGGAGCCCGGGGGTTCAGCCGATTCACGGCAAAGGTGCGGGCCACCACCGCCTGGGCCTTTAAAGCCTCCTGGGGAAAGCCCTCGGGCATCTCCGCGGGGAGGACGCCGAGGAGGTAGTCCTCCAAAAGGACCAAGTTCACCAGCAAAAGCTTTCCCCCTTGGGAGAGAAGCCGTACCCCACCCCTATAGGTGCGCCCATCCAGGCGGAAATAGGGTCCGGGAAACTCCCAAAAGGGCTGGACCTTGCCCTCCACCCAGACCCCTTGGGCCTCCCCCCTGGCCCGCACGGTTCCCTGGCCCTCCGGCAGGAGGAGGGACACCTCCTGGCCCTCCGGCACCTCCTTCAGGAGCACCCTAAGGAGAAGGTCCCCTTCCTGGCCCCGGGAGGGCAGGATCCAGACCAGCAAAAGGAGGCATGCCAGAAGGGCACCCTTTAACCCATGCGTCATATATTGCCCCCATCCTACCACCTAGCCCAAAACCAAGGTGGCCCTTCCCGAGATGGGTGCCTCTCGGAGCCTGAGGAGGGCCTCGGGGTGACGCAAGGCGTACATGGCGAAGGGGTAGACCCGCTCCTGAGGCAGGCCTCGAGGCAAGAGGTGCCGCTTGAGGCGCTCCAGATGATGGAGAAGGACCGCATCCCGCCCCATGCGGGCGCGAAGGAGCTTCTTCAAAAGCCTTTCCCCCTCCCCCTTCAGCCTCGCCCGGAAGCGGCGGAAAGGCCTTTCCAAGGTGGGCTCCAGGGCATGGGCCTTTTGGCCCAGGGCCTCCACTTCCTCCAAGAGGCGCAAAAGCTCGGCCTCGAGTTCCCTAAACCCTTCCAGCACCTCCTTGACAGCCTTAAGAAAGGCATCCTCTCCCCCATCCACAAACGCCCAGGGATCCAGGCGGTACCTCTCCACAATCCGGTGGATGGGAGGTTCCAAAACCACGGCCCTCAGGCGAAGGAAGAGGGCAGGCATGGGGATACCGTAAAGGGCGTAGACCCCGGAAAGCTCGGCCACATACCGGAACTCGTTGGGACCCACCACGAAGCCCGCCGTGGGCAGAACCAGGTCCTGGAACACCGGCCTCAAGCCCGCCGCAGGGGTGAGGCGGCTGGGATCGGTCCTAAGGATCTCCAGGAGCTCCTTTTTGCTATAGCGGCGCACCCCGTCGGTAAAGGCTCCATCTTGATAAAAAAGCAACCTTCTTTGATCGGTTTCCAAAAAAAGATTGGTGGCCCCCGGCTTGCGCTTCAAGGGAGGCCTGCCCCCCAAAGCGCGGATGCGCTCCGCCTCCTGGTTGATGGCCTGGGCGCTGGCCAAGGGGTCCTCCAGCTCCCTTTCCAGGGCCTTTTGGAAAAGGAGAGCAAGCTCCTGAGCCATGGGGTCAAAGGGAATAAGGCCCCTCTCCCCCAGAAAGGCCAAGAGGGTGCGGGCGAAAAACTCAGACAGGGTTTCCCCCTCCAGGGCGTAGGCCACCCGGGTATCCCGGGACCAGGAACCCAGAAACTCCCTCACCGCCTCTCGGTAAGGGGCAAAAGGAATCCGTCCTGCGGGAAGGGGCGGCAGGGGTAGGGATAGGGTACGCACCTCCTCCTCCAGGAGAAGGTGAAGGTGGCGCACCTCCTCCACATCGTGGTCCTGGGAAGCCACCCAGAAGAGGGAAGCCGCCCCCACCTTTTCCGCCAGGCCCAAAGCGGTGTGGGCCTTGTAGAAGGTCAGGGCAGGCCCCCCCAGAAGCCCCGCCTGCTGGCCCGTGACCACCGCCCCCTGCCCCAGGCCCTCGAGGGCCGCCAGGACCTCCCGTGGAGCCTGAAGACGCTTCAGGTAAGCTGCAAGCGCCGAGGAGAGTTGGGGATGGCCTTCCCGGCCCAAGCGCTCTTTGAGGACCTGTTCCCCCTGGGGTAGGCCCAAAAGCTGGGCCAGGACCTGGGCTTCCATGCTTCAAAGCCTAAAGCGCCTCGGCCAGGCGGGCAAGGGCCTGGGGTTCCCGGACCTCCACCCTACGGTAGCCCAGGTCCACTACCCCCGAAAGGGCCCACTCCCCCAGGAGCTTGGTCACGGTCTCCCGGGTGGCCCCCACCATGCGGGCCAGGTCCTGGTGGGAAAAGGCCACCTCTCCCGCCTGGCTTAACCTCAGGAGAAGCCGGGCCAAGCGCTGGCTCACGGAAAGGTGGCGCAGTTCCCAAAGCCGCTCCTCCGCCTCCTTGAGCCGGGCGTAGAGGGCCTCCAGGAGGAAGCGCTCCACCTCGGGAAAACGCGCCCGCACGGGGGCCAGGGCTTCCTGGGGGGCGAAGAGGAACTCAGCGTAGGTTAGGGCGGTGGCCCCCGAAGTGCGCCTTCCTCCCCCCACTAGGGCCTCCTCCCCAAAAAGCCCTCCAGGCCCCACCACCCCCAAGGTGGCGGGCTCCCCTTCCGCCGAGCGGGGCCCCTCCAGCCAGACAAGCCCTTCCCGCACCAGGTACACCCCGTCCGCCCGGTCCCCCAGGGCGTAGAGGGGGGTACCCCGCAAGACCCTCTTGGGCTGGAACACCCTGGCCATCTCCCGCCGGGCCTCGAGGGAAAGCTCCTGGAACATGCCCCGAGTTTACAAAAATAGGGGGGCTTCGGAGGCAGGGATAAGCCCCCGGGCCTCGGCCTCAGCGAAGAGCCTTTTCACCGCTTTTTCCCCTTCCTCCCCCACGTCCTGGCTGAACCCGTTGACATAGGTGCGCACATGGGCCCAGATCACCTCCTCCGAAAGCTCCTGGGCATGGGCTTTTAGGTAGGGAAGGGTTTCTTCAGGATGGGCAAAGGCGTATTCCAGGCTCCGCCGCACCGCCTCGTCCAGGGCCCGGATGAGCCCCTCCCCCAGGTCCCGCCGGGCCAGGATGGCCCCCAAGGGGAGGGGCAGGCCCGTTTCCCCTTCCCACCACTCCCCCAGGTCCAGGACCTTGACCAGGCCGTACTCCGGGTAGGTGAAACGGCTTTCGTGGATGATGAGGCCCGCCTCCACCTCCCCTTGGGCCACCAGGGGCATGATCCGGTCGTAGCGCACCTCCACCGGCTCAAACCCTTCCGCGTACAAGGAGAGGAGCAAAAAGGCCGTGGTGTTCCGCCCGGGTATGGCCACCCGGGCTCCCTTCAGGCTCCTCAAGGGCTTTTTGGCCACCACCAAAGGGCCCACGCCCCTGCCCAAAGCCCCCCCGCTCCTTAGGGCCACATACCGGTCCCGCACCCTCCCATAGGCGGCATAGGAGAGCTTGGTCAGGGGTAGCCTCCCCTCCAAAGCCCAGCGGTTCAGGGTTTCCACGTCCTCCAAAACCGCCTCCACGGGAAGCGGGCTCTCCACAAGGCCGTGGGTCAGGGCGTAGAAGATGAAGGTGTCGTTGGGACAGGGGGAGTAGCCCAGCTTCAGAACCGTCGCCTCCATGAACCCTACTGTACCCCCTTGAGGGCCCGTTTGAAGAGCTCGGGGGCGAAGGCCTTGAGGGCCCTTAAAAACCCCGTGGCCCCCCGGGCCCGCCCCGGGATCACGTAGACCGGAACCCCCAGGCGCTCCGCCTCTAGGCGCACGGGCTCGGAGAAGTCGTGGCCCACATAGCTGGAAACCACCATGAGGCCATGGGCCCTCTCCAGGCGGTTCTGGATCCGCCTTAGGGCCTCCTTGCCCACCCCGGCGGTATCCGCATCAAACCAGTCCACTTTGAGGCCCCGGGCCTCGAGGAGGGGAACCAGCCGGCTCCTGAGCTGGGTATGCCCGCCCACCACCAGAAGGTGCTCCCCGTGGAACTGGGGCAAGCCTTCCTCTAAGAGCTCCTCCTTGGTCTCGGGCAGGGCCTTTGGGCTTTCCCCCAAGGCCTCCAGGCCCCGGCTCACCGCCTTAAGCTCCTCCAGGTAAAGGGAAAGGCTCTCGTCGTGAGGCCTTAGGAAGAGGAGGTTTCTTAAGACCTCCCGGGAAAGGTCCAGGTCCTTTTCCCGATAAAGGGCTACCTCCAAGGCCTTCTGCCAGTGCTCCGCCGCCTTCCGCCAGTTCCCCTGGCCTTCGTAGTGCTCCGCCAGGTCAAAGAGCACCTCCAGGGCTTGGGGATCGGCCCTCAGCTCCTCCAGCAAAAGCCGCTCCACCTCCTCCCCCCGCCCCTCGGCATACAGGGCGGCCAAGTACTGCCCCCGCACCTCCGAGGCCTCGGGACTTTCCCGGAAACCACGGGAAAGCCGGTAGGCCAGGGCCAGAAGCTCCAGGGGGGGCTTTGGCGTGCGGCCCAGGGCCTGGTAGAGAAGGCTAAAGGCCGCCCAGGGACCCTCCAGCCTCTCCAGAAGGGCAAGGAGCCCCATGAGGTCCTCCTCGGCCACCTCGGAAAGCCCGGCATCCCGGGCCCGGGAGAGAAGCTCCCTGGCCAAGACCTCCTCTCCCCCCTTCAGGGCCTCCTGGGCCAGCTGGAAAAGGTAGGGGGCAGGGTAGGCCCTTAAGGCATGGGCCCGCTTGTGGTCCCCCAGGATCTCCTTAAGGGGCCGCCTGAGGGCCCGCTTCACCTGGGCCAGGTGGTGGTAGGCCAGGCCCGCCACCTCCCCTGTTCCCCGATCCGCCGCCCGTTCCAAAAGGCGTAGGGCTTCCAGGTGGCGCCCCTCCCGTTCCCGGAGCATCCCGAGAAGCAGCAAGGCCTCAGGGATTTCCGCCCGGGCCAAGGCCTCGGTGAGGTAGGGCTCCACTGGCTTCAAGTCCTCCATGGGCCGCACCTCCAGCGGAGAGCGGACCCTTAGGGCCACCAGGGCAAGCCCCAAAAAGCCCTCGGCCTCGTCCAGATCCGCAAGCCTCCTGGCATACCGCTCCGCCCGGGCAAAAAGCCCCTGGATCAGGGCCGCCTTCAGGCCAAGCCGGAGCATCTCCCGGGTCAGTAGGGTTGGGGAAAGGTCCTCCACAAACTCCGCCCGGCGGCTTACCTCCGCCCACTCTCCTTCCCGGGCGAAGCGGCGCATGCGCTCGGTGATCCGTTCCAGGGCCTCCCGCACGTACCCTTCCGCCTCGGGCAGGCCCGATTCCACAAACTGCCTGAGGGCGTCCGCATACCGCCCCAGGCTCAGGTAGACCCGGCCCAGGTAGATGCGGTACCTTCCTCCCCTCCCCGCCAGGGCCTCGAGGCGGGGCCTGGCCCGCTCGTACTCCCCGAGCTCCACCAGCACCATGGCCCTTAGGTCCTCCGCCTCCTCGGAAAGGGCCCGCCTTAAGACCTCCTCCGCCTCGGCATAGCGGGAAAGGGCGAAAAGGGCCCGCCCCCTCAGGCAGGCCGCCTCCCCTTCCACTTCCTCGGGCAGATGGGCCAGCACCTCCGCATACCGCCCTGCGGCCAGAAGCTCCCGCACCTCGGAAAGATCCTCCTGAACCAGAACGGGAACCCGCAGGGGTGCCTCCTCAAGCTCCAGGGAAGCTTCCTCGTCCACCGCCAGGGACCAGGCCGCCTCCTTAACCTCCAGTGCCTCGGGCCTTCTCGCCAGCACCAGAAAGTACTCCCCTTCCCCCACCCGCTCCACCTGGTCAAACCCCAGGTGCTTTAGGCCTTCCTCCACCCCTTCCGGGCTTTTGCCCAGGAAGGGCCCGTGGCCGTAAATCAAAAGCCCACCGGGCTTCAACAGCCGGGCGAAAAGGGGAAGGCGCTCAAAGAAACCGAAGCGTTTCCAAAAGGAGGGGGCCTCGAGGCGGCTTTCCAGCTCCTGGTCCACAAAGCCCTCGGGGAACACGGAAAGGAGAAGCAGGGTGTCAAAGGGGGGAAGCTCCGCCTCCTCCGCCCAGGCCAGGTGCCAGGCCACCTCGGGCACCCGCTTTTTCCCAAGCTCCACGGCCTCCTCCACCCCGTCCAGGGCGTGGAAGGAAAGCTCGGGCCGCTTCCTCTGCAAATAGCCCACCAAGGCCCCGGTGAAGGCCCCCACCTCCAAAACCTGCCCCTCTAAGCGGGAAGGCACCTCCCGGGCGTAGAACTCCAAAAAGGGCAGGTGCATGCCGTAGACCAGGGCCTCCCCCTTGGGCACCTTGAGGATCTCCTGGTAGAAACTTCGCACCGCCTCCCTGCCGCCCCCCGAAAGGTAGGCCCGCCAGGCCTTGAGAACAGGCTCCCGCTTGGCGGGACTTCCCACCCGCTTGGCCAACTCGGCCTCAAAGCGCCCCGGGGAAACCGGCCCCCAGACGCCAAACCGCTCCTTCAGGTATAGCCTTAGCTCATCAGGCATTTGCCGGAAGTCTACCAAAAGGAGGGCGGGTTGGTCCAGCAGAACCCCCCCGCCCGGGCATAACCCCAAGCGGGGGGAACCCCAACGGGCTAAGTACCCGCACGCAAAGGTTGCCCCATCGGCCAAAGCCGAAGCGGCGTGCTCACAGCCTCTTTGGGGCCCCGTCGTGGCGCAAGCCACGACGGGGTACTTAGGCGGGAACCTCCTCAGCGAAGAGGTCCGCGTAGCGCCGCTTGGCCCGCATGGGAGCCCGGTGATACACGTAGGAGGCCAGGAGGGGGAAGGCCAGGCTGGCCTCGGCGAAGACCATCTGGGAAAGGGCGGCGTCCACCTTGCCCCAGCTTTGGGCCTCGGAGAGGGTGGAGCCGGAAAGCCCCCCATCCCGCTCGTCGGCCACGGTGATCTGGATGGCGTACTTGTGCATCTCCACCTGGTGGCCCAAGACCTCCGCGGCCACCACGATGTCCTGGGCGAAGTTCTTGGGCACCCCGCCCCCCAGCATCACCAGGCCCGTGGTGCCGGCTTTGAGCTTGATCTCGGTGAGCTCGCGGAAGTCGGCCACGGAGTCGATGGTCACGTGGGCCTTGGGGTTTTTCACCTGGTGGTAGACCAGGCCGAAGCCCGCGGAGGAGTCGGAGAAGGCGGGCACGAAGATGGGCACCCCCTCCTCGTAAGCGGCCCGGACGATGCTCCCCTCCCCTAGGCCCCTTTCCGCCAAGTAGCGGCCCATGTGCCAGATGAACTCCCGGCTGGAGTAGGGGCGGGGCTCCAGGGCATCGGCGATCTCGGCGATGGTGTAGTCGGTGTGGCGGAGCTCCTCCTCGTCGATGTAGGTGTCGTAGATGCGGTCGATCCAGAGGCGGCGCAGGGTTTCGTCATCGGCCTTGGGGTCCCCCTGGTAGTGGCGGTGGCCCAAGGCTTCAAAGAAATCCTGGTCCACAATGTTGGCGCCGGTGGCCACGATGACGTCCACCAGGCCTTTGCGGATCAGGTCATGGATGATGAGGCCCTGACCGGCAGAAACCAGGCTCCCCGCCAGGGTGAGGATGACGGTGGCGTCGTCCTCCAGCATCTTGAGGTAGATCTCCGCCGCCCGGTGGAGGTTCCTCGCCTGGAAGGCGGTCTTGCCCATGGCCTCGAGGATGGGTCCGGCGTCGAAGGCCTTGATGTCGATGGGGACCACGGGCGTAGAGAGGAGTTCCTTCTTCTCCATCCTGCTCCTTTCTACGCGGGGTGGGCGTCGGGCGGCTCCCCCCCTTTGGCGCCCCCTGCCTTTTAGGGCAGGACTTCCAGTATACCACCCCCGGCGATGGGGGGGTAGACCTCGAGGGGGCCCTCCACGGGCTCGTCCAGGCCCACCACCCGCTCCCCCACCGCCAAAAGCCAAACCTCCTCCAGGGGAATGCCCAGCTTCTCCAGGGCTTCCTTGGGCGTCTTGGCCTCCACCTCCAGGCGCTCCCCAAAGCGCCTCAGGTCGCCGTGCAGGATCACCTCCATATGCCCCTCCCTTTGAGGCCCCCGCCGCAGCCCAAGCCGCAACGGGGCCTTCTACCCTTGGCCCCTGGACCCTTCCCCCGCTTCTTCCACCGGGGCTCCCACGCGGATAAGGTCCACACGGGGTGGTATTAAGTACCCCCACGCAAAGGTTACCCCATCGGCCAAAGCCAAAGCGGCTTGCTTATGGGCTCTTTGGGGCCCCCATCGTGGCGCAAGCCACGACGGGGTACTTAGTACCCCTCCCGCACCACGTTTAAAAGGGGCTCCCCCCGCAGGTACCGCAGGACCTGCTCCGCCAAAAACCGGGCCGCCCGGCGGTGGAAACCCTGGGAAAGCCCGGCCACATGCGGGGTGATGAGGACTCCAGGAGCCCGCCAAAGAGAATGGTCGGAAGGCAAAGGCTCAGGGTCGGTGACATCCAAGGCCGCCCGAACCTTCCCCTCCCGTAGCGCCTCGAGGAGGGCTTCTGTGTCCACCACTGGCCCCCGGCCAGCATTCACCAAAAGGGCTCCCGGCTTCATCCAGGAAAGGAAGTCCCGGCCCACCAGCCCCCGTGTTTCGGGGGTAAGGGGAAGGAGAACCACCACGGCATCCGCCTGGGGCAGAAGATGCGGGAGGTCCTGAGGAGTGTAGACCCCTGGGCGGGGGCGCCGGGCCACGGGAAGCACCTCCACCCCAAAGGCCCTAAGCCTCTCCTCCACGGCTCTCCCAATGGAACCGTAGCCCAATAGGAGCACCTTCTTGCCCTCGAGGTCAGCCAGCACCCTGGGAGCCCAGCGCCCTTCCCCCTGGGCCTGCAAAAAGGCAGGCAGGTCCTTAAGGAGGGCCAAAAGGCCCATCACCACCCACTCCGCCACGGGCACGTCGTGGATGCCCGAGCCATCGCAAAGCACCACCCCCTCGGGCACAAGGGGCAGGATCCAGTCCACCCCAGCGGACAGGGTCTGGACCACCTTGACCTCCACCTGTTCCAGCACCCGCCGCACCACCTCCTCCTGGCCGAAAGGAGGCAGGAAGAAGTCCACCGCCTTGGGCCAAGGCTCGTCCAGGTAATCTACTTCCACCTCTTCGGGTAAAAGGGCAAAGACCTCTTCCCTAAGCCTTGGGCTCAAGATGCGCACGCTAGCCTTCCGGCTGACCACGGATCACCTCCATGTACACATCCTCCCTTCCCTTAGGCCCCAGGCCCAGGCCCACCTGGCGGAAACCCGCCTTCTCAAAGGCCCGTCTGGCCCTAAGGTTATGGGCAAAGGTGCGGAGCTTTACCCGCGTAAGCCCCAAGGGACCGAAGGCGTAGGACAAGGCCGCCCGCACCGCCTCCGTGCCGTAGCCCTGGCCCCAGCGGTCCTTCCGCCCGATGAGGATGCCCAAGGTGGCCTCCTCCGGGGTGAGGTCGTAAAGCTCCAGGGTGCCCAGATACTCTCCCCTCTCGTCCAGGATGACAAAGGCCAGGCGGTCCTTGCGACGCATCTCCGCCAGGACGAAGCGCTTGAAAAGCCAGAAGGGGGAGCGCAAGGGGCTCGAGCCATTCCACTCCGCCACCTCGGGGTCACGGAAGGTTTCATAAAGCCCCTTCCACTCCTCCTCGGTGAGCCCCGCGCTAAAGGGCTTCAGGGTCACGCGGCCATAGCGGGGCCAGCCCAGGGGATCCAAGCCTTGGGGCCGCTCCACAGGATCCAGCCTACGCCCGAAGAGCCGGGGCAGGAGCCAAAGCGCAAAGCACCCTTTCCCACGGGCTCCCGGCATCTAGGGGTAAAGGCCCCGGAGGGCCCGGGCCTCGAGGACCCGGGTGGCGGCCACCACGTAGGCGGCGGTGCGCAAGGGAATCTTCTTCTCCTGGCTCACCTGCCACACCGCCTCAAAGGCGTTTCTGAGGACCCTCTCCAGGCGGGCGTTGATCTCCTCCTCCGTCCAGAAGTAGGAGTTGAAGTCCTGCACCCACTCGAAATAGCTCACCGTGACGCCCCCGGCGTTGGCAATGACATCGGGCACCACCAGAACGCCCTTCTCCTGCAGGATGTCGTCCGCGGCGGGAGTGGTGGGACCGTTGGCCCCCTCGGCGATGATCTTGGCCTGGATGCGCCAGGCGTTTTGCTCGGTAATCTGCTTCTCGAGGGCGGCGGGGATGAGGAACTCCGTGGGTACCGCCCAGAACTCGGGGTTAGGCAAGGGCTCGGCCTTGGGGTAACCCCGCACCCCCCCGAACTCCGCCACGTGCTTGAGAAGGTCGTAAGGATCTATCCCCGCCTCATTGTAGATGGTGCCCGTGTGGTCCTGGATGGCGATGATCCGGGCCCCGTGGTCGTGGAAGATGCGGGCGGCAGCGTTCCCCACGTTGCCGAAGCCCTGGAGGGTTACCCGGCTCCCTTCGATGGGAAGACCGATCTTCTCCGCCGCCGCCCTGGCGGTCACGAACACCCCCCGTCCCGTGGCATCCCGCCGCCCCAGGGAACCCCCTAAGGCGATGGGCTTCCCCGTCACCACCCCCGGCACCGTGCGGCCCACGTTCATGGAAAAGGTGTCCATCATCCAAGCCATCTCCCGCTCCCCGGTGTTTACATCGGGAGCAGGAATGTCCCGATCCGGGCCCAGAAGGATCCCGATCTCCGAGGTGTAGCGGCGGGTCAGGCGCTCCAGCTCCCCGGGGGAAAGCTTCTTGGGGTCCACCCGAATGCCCCCCTTGCCGCCCCCATAGGGCAGGCCCACGGCGGCATTCTTGATGGTCATCCAGGCGGCCAGGGCCATCACCTCGGAAAGGGTCACCTCGGGGTGGTAGCGCACTCCACCCTTGGCCGGCCCCCGGGCGGTGTTGTGGTGGACCCGGTAACCCTCAAAGTAGGCCACGGTGCCGTCGTCCAGGTGGACGGGCACGTCCACGATCAGGACCCGCTTGGGCCTCTTAAGGCTCTCCGCCAAAGGGGCATACCGCCCCAGGTAGGGGACCACCCGGTCCACTTGCTCCACGAAGATCTCCCAAGGACCGCCGTCCTTGCCCAGGTAGGAAAGGGGCTCGCTCTTCATGGACACTCCTCTTAGGGATAGACGCCTCTTAACCGTGTGGCTTCGTTCACCCGCTCCAGAGCCAGGGCCATGGCCCCGGTGCGCAGGTCGGTGGAAAGGAGCTCGGCCCGATTGCACACCTCAGCCACCGCCCTGGCCACGCTCTTAGCGAAGCTTTGCCGTACCTCCTCCTCGCTCCAGAAGAACATGTTGAGGTCCTGCACCCATTCCAAATAACTCGCCAGAAGCCCCCCACCCCCTGTGAGGAGGTCCGGCACCACCAAGACTTCTTTGCCCAGGAGGTAGGCCTCACCCTCAGGGGTCAGGCCGAAGTTGGCGGCCTCCAACACCACCTTGGCCCGCACCGCCTTGGCCGTTTCCCCGTCCAAGGCCCCCTCGAGAGCCGCCAGGACCAGGTAGTCCACATCCAAGGCGAAAAGCTCCTCCGGGGCCAGGTCGTAGCGGGGAAGCTCTCCTGTGGCCTCGTAGTGGCGCAGGACCTCGGCCACCTCGAGGCCCTCTTCCTGGTACATGGCCCCCCGGGCCGTGGATACCGCCACCACCTTCAAGCCCATTCCCTGGGCATGCAAGGCGAAACTGCCCCCCACCTGGCCGAAGCCCTGCACCGCCACCTTGGCCCCTTCCAGGGGAAGCCCCCGCCGCCGGGCCAGCTCCTTGAGCACCAGGGCCACCCCGAGCCCCGCGGCGTCGTCCCGGCCCTCCGTGCCCCCAAGGGCGTGGGGCTTGCCCGTCACCACCCCGGGCACGGTGGAGCCCACGGTCATGGAGTAGGTGTCCATGATCCAGGCCATCACCTGCTGGTCGGTCCCCAGGTCGGGGCCCAAGATGTCGATGTCGGGCCCGATCAGGTTGACCAGCTCGGCGGTGTAACGGCGCACCAGCCGTTCCAGCTCCCTGCGGGAAAGGAGCCTGGGGTCGGCGGCGATACCCCCCGCAGCCCCGCCAAAGGGCAGGTCGTAGACCGCGGCCTTCAGGGTCATCCAGGCGGCCAGGCCCGCGGTCTGGCCCAAGGTGACCGAGGGGTGGATCCGCACCCCCCCCTTGGCCGGCCCCCGGGCGATGTCATGCACCACCCGGTAGCCCTGGAAAACCCGCACCTTGCCGTCATCCATCACCACCGGGAGGGAGACCGTCACCAAGCGCTTGGGGTGGGCCAGGTACTCCACCGTGGTGGGGTGGACCTGGGCCACCTTCAAGGTCTTCTCCAAACGCGCAAGGAAAGCCTCCCAGAGGCCAGGATCCTCCGGAGGCCGGTACGCGGGAATGGCCATAGCATCACCGAGGGGGATTATACCCCGCCCCAGGGGGACGAACGGCCCCTAGGCCAACCGCTCGGCTTCCTTCAGGGCCAGGCTCCGCAGCGCCTCCTTGTAGGGGGAGTCGGGAAGGGGCCTGAGCGCCTCTACGGCCAGGCGGGCCCGTTCGCGGATGACCCTTTCCACCTCCTCCGCCACCCCGCTTTCCCGGGCCAGGGCGCGGAGGCGCTCCAGGTCCCCCGGCTCCCGCCCCTTGCGGCGCAGGACCTCCCGCACCTCGGGGAAGCGCTCCATGAGAAGGAGGGTGATGAGGGTGGCCTTGCCCTCCCTAAGGTCCCCCCCCACCGGTTTGCCCAAGGCCTCAGGGGTGCCCATGAGGTCCAGGTAATCGTCCCGCATCTGGAAGGCCTGCCCATAGAGGAGGCCAAAGCGGGCCAGGGCCTGGCGCACCTCCCCATCCACGCCCTTGAGGAGGGCGGGGCCCTCCGTGCAGAGTTCCATGAGCACCGCCGTCTTGGCGGTGATGATGCGCTCGTAGTTCTCCAGGGAGTAGTCCTCCAAAGCCGTCACCTGGAACTGCAGGACCTCTCCTTCCGACAGGGTCTTGGCCACCTGGGCGAAGCGCTCCACCAGCTCCATGCGCCCGGTCTTGGCGATCACGTGGAGGAGGCGGGAGAGGAGGAAGTCCCCGGAGAGCACCGAAACCGCGTTCCCGTAGCGGCGGAAGGCCGCCTCTTTGCCCCTGCGGGTCTCCGCGTCGTCGATGAGGTCGTCGTGGAGCAGGGTGGCGGAGTGGAGAAGCTCCACCGCCAGGGCCAGCTCCATCTCAAAGGGTGCCCCCCCGAGGGCCCTCGAGACCAGGAAGACCAGCCGGGGGCGGATGCGCTTCCCCCCTGCGGTTACCAGGTCCTGGTGGATGAGGCGCACGAAGAGGACGTCGGACTGGACCAGCTCGGAAAGGGCCTCCTCAAAGCGGAGGAGGGGGGCCTCGAGGTCGGGAAGGACCGTCACGCCCCCCAGTATAGGCCAAGGGCCCCGGGTGCACCCGGGGCCAGCAAAACACTTTCTTGCCTCAGGGTAGGTACGAGAGCCGCACCCCGTTGGTGAAGGTGTCCCCTCCCGTGTAGTACACCCGTGCGGTGATCACCCGATCGCCGGAAGCCGTGGGATCATGGCCGGGCACGGCCACGGCGGTATCCCAGTCATACACGTAGATCTGCGAACCATCTCCGGCTGTTTGGGCGGTGGCGTTCCCCACGCTTTGGCCGTTGATGTAGATTTCCACTCGGCTGACGCTGACCCCAGCGGGCAGGGTACCGTTTACCCCCACGGTGACGGCCACGATCTGACGTTGTGCACCCGGCCCAACCTGGTCACCGTCCTTAGGGGAGAAAATCTCAAAGGTAGAAGTCACCTCCACCGGTATCGTGGCTTCACCCCTAGACCCGGATACGTCCACCACTACTGCCTTGAGTAAGTAAGAACCCGGGCTCACCCGCAGCACATCCCAAGAGAGGGTGTAAACTACCCCGCTTGGGTCAACCGAGCCGAAGCCGGGAATCTTCACCAAGGTCTCCGGAGTATCCCCGAAGTAGAACTCCACCCGATCCACCGCACGGCGCGCCCGCACCTCCGCCCGAAGCTCTACCGCCCCGGCCAGCTTCTGGTTCGGGGTGGGGCTAAGCCAGACAATCTCCGGAGCATTCGCCACCGTCACCGTAAGCGTGGCCTCGCTGGCGTTCCCCGCACCGTCCACCGCCCGCGCCTTCAGCGTCACCGGTCCGTCAGGGTACGCCGCCGTGTTCCAGCTGATCTCGTACGGCGCAGAGTTGTCCTCCCCAATCTTCGTGGACCCGGCGAAGAACTCCACCTTCGCCACGCCCACGTTGTCCGTGGCCTCCACCCGCAAGGGCACAGTCCCAGACACCACCGCCCCGTCCGCAGGCTCAAGCCACGTCACCGTGGGCGGCGTCTTGTCCACCGTGATCGCTAAAGTGGCCTCGCCTTGGTTGCCCGCACCATCCTTAGCAACGGCACGCAAGCTCACAGATCCTGAAGCCAGGGAAGATGCATCAAGGCTAAATACGTACTCACTAGAGGGGGTGGGAGTCATATCCCCCAAAAGCCGGGTTCCCGCATAAAGCTGGACTCCAAGCACTCCAGACAAAGCGTCGGTGGCCCTTACCCGCACCTCAACAGATCCCGACCCCAAAACAGACAAGCTGGGGGCAAGGAACTGAACGGTAGGAGGGTCCACATCCAACGTAAACTTCACCGGGACGCTGTCCTTTACTTGAGACCCGGAGTAGGCTTTTGCGGTTAGTGTGTAACTACCAGAAGGCAACGCACCTGGAAGATCACCCAGCCAAGAACCGGTTTGAGGAGATAGGGATACCTTGCCTGTTTGAGGCCCTTGGTACTCCACTTCAACCCGGTCTATGCGACCGCCTGTAGCCGTAGCCTTCACCACAAGTTGTCTAGAGTTAGTTGGCGCATCTGCGCGGGGCTTTTCAATACCCACGGAAAGAGAAACCGAGCCGGAGGCAGGGCCTTGGCCTGACCAATTTGCGCACCCCCCAAGAAGAGCCAAGAAGGCCACAACCCCCACCGCAAACGCCAGGCGCAACTTCATAGCAAAATCACCTCCTAAGAGGGTACTTGACTTGATATTCTTGCGTCCAGTCCACAAGGGTCCCGTTATGCGTGGTCACGTACCAGGTCACCAAGTAGCGCCAGTTGAGGGGAGCGTCCTGGGTCAGGTGCTCGCGAGCCACCTTCCCGTCCAAGCTGAAGGTAAAGGGCTGCGACTGCTTGGAAAGGTAAACCACCTGGCCCCCTACCTCTTCTCTGCCGGCGGGGACCTCTACCCCCACAAAGCCGCTTCCCAGGGAAGAGCCCGCGAAAATTTCGTTCCCCGAATCGTCCACCACCCTGTACTCGTAACGCTCCAGGTAGCCCCCCGGAGCCCCAGGGACCACCTGCACGTAGGCGTTGTTGCCCACCACCGTGATCTTCCCCTGGTCGTCCACCTCGTAGCCCAGCTGGGCGGGCTCCAGAAGCACCCGATAGGGCTGATGGAAGAACACATCGGAGCAGGCCGAAAGAAGCAGCATCACCAGAACGCCTGCTAGCAGCTTGAGCATTTTCATAATCTCACCCCATCATCTCCTCTCGCCATTTGGGATTCAGTATAGCAAAACTGAGCCGGGCCAGGCCCGCTAAAAAGTCCACGTTCTCCACCGCCACCTCCTTGGGCACCTCCAGCACCGTGGGGGCGAAGTTCAGGATGCCCTTGATCCCCGCGGCCACCAAGCGATCGGCGGCCTCCTGGGCCGCCTCCCGGGGCACGGTGAGGAGGGCGATCTCTATGCGGCCGGGCACCCTTTGGGGAAGGAGGTCCATGGGCTCCACCACCCCATTCCTCACCCGGCGGCCAATCTTCTCCGGATCCACGTCAAAGAATCCCCGCAGCTCAAAGCTTTCTCCAAACCCGGGGTAGTCGGCCAAAGCGCTACCCAGACGGCCCATACCCACGATGCACAGGCCCCACTTTCGGTTCAGGCCCAGGATGTGGCGGAGTTCCCGCTTGAGCACGGGCACCGTGTAGCCCACCCCCCGGGTGCCGTAGGAACCGAAGTAGGAAAGGTCCTTCCGTACCTGAAACGCCGTGACCTGGGCCTCCTCCGCCAGCTGCTCGGAGCTGGTGCGGTGAACCCCCTTGGCCTCCAGCTCCTCCAGGATGCGCAGGTACGTGACCAACCGGCTGATGGCTGCACTGGGAACCTTCATCGCACCTCCAGGGCCTCGAGGCCCAAGGCCTGCACCTTAGCCTTGAGCGCTTCCTTATCCTCCTCGGCCACCGGGCCCACCCGCACCCGGTAGACCCCATCCTTCACCAGAACCACAGGCAGGCCCACTTCCTTGAGCTTCGCGGCCAGCGCTAGGGCGTTTTCCTCCTTCTGGAAAGCCCCCACCTGGAGGTAAAGGGTACCCGAGGCCGGCGGGGCCGCTCCCTGGCCGCGGTACACCTGAGCCCCGTAGGCGGCCAAGGCCTCCGCCACCCGTTTGGCCTCGGCCTCGGTGGCGTAAGGACCCACCACCACCCGGGTAAGGCCTCCCGAAGGCTCCAGGCGAGCCGGGTACCCCTTCTGGGCCAGCTCCTGGCGAAGCCTGGCCGCGTTTTCCGGATTGGCAAAGGCCCCCACCGCCACCCGGTAAGCCCCGCTGGGCGCAGGGGCCGGAAGGGAGGGAGCCATGGGGGAGGATCTGGACCCGGCGGAAGTCGTGGGCTTGGCTTCCACAGCGGGTCTGGTAGGAGCCGATTCCGCAGGGGCCTGAGGCAAGGGAAGCACGGTAACCACGGGTTCAGGAGCGGGCTTGGCTTCGGAAGAAGGCGACTGGGGAGCGGGCGCCACTTGGAGCGGCTGGGCCACCGAAGGCCCAGGAGGCGAGGTGGCCGCAGGCCCAGGTGCAGGGGGGGCACCCACCTTTGGCCGGGCGAAGGGGTTGATGCCCGTCAGGTAAAGGACAATGCCCGCCGCCACCAAGGCGATGAGGAGAAAGATGAGGAAGTCCAGCCAGTTCTCCCGTAGCCAGCGCATCCTACCTCCGAAGCAGGGCCCGCGCCTCCCTCGAGCCTAGGGCCGCCGCCTGGTTCAAGGCCCGCTCGGCTTCCGCATCCCGGCCCAAGCCCTTTAAGGCCAGGCCCAGGTTGTACCAGGCCGCCGCCTGCCTGGGGGCTCTTCCCAGCACCTCCCTGAGGACCAGCTCCGCCTCCCCAAAGCGCCCCAGGGCCACCAAGGCTGCCGCCAGGTTCACCCCCACCCCTGGATCGCGGCCGGACTCGTAGAGGGGGCGCAGGAGCGCCAAGGCCTCCTCGAAGCGGCCCATCTCCAGCAACAACGTACCCTTAAGGGCCTGGGCCTCCGGGGAGGTAAGCCCCTCGAGGAGCTTCAAAGCCTCCTCCTTCCGGCCCAAGGCGTAGGCGGCCTGGGCCTTGAGGAAGCTCCCCGGGGGTCCTGCCTCCTCCGCGTACCGGTAGGCGTTCTTATAGTCCTTAAGCCGCAGGTAGGCCGCCGCCAGGGCCAGGGCCACCTGGGGCTCGGGGCTGGCCCGGTAGGCAGAAAGCAGGTAGTCCAGGGCCCCCTTGGCGTCCCCCGCCTCCAGGCGAGCCTGCCCCAGGAGGTAGGCGGCCTCCCATAGGGAAGGATCCAGGGCGTAGGCCTCCTTAAGGAGGGGTTCCGGGCGGGAGGAAAGAAGGGCCTTGCGCAAAAGGAGTCTCGCTCTGGCCTTCCCCTCCACCGCCTTGAGACCCCGGTCCAGCTCTCTAAGGGCCCTTTCCTTAAGTCCCTCCTCCGCCAGGATGCGGGCCAAAAGGTCCCAACCCTCGGCCACCCTGGGCTCCCGGTTGAGAAGGCCGTAGAGCACCGGCACCGCCTCGGCCCGGGCCCCCGCGGCGTAAAGGGCCTGGGCCAGGGCCAGGTGGTAGGCGGGGCTTCGCTCCGGGGTAAGGCCTTTGCGCAAAACCTCCGCCGCCTCCTTGGCCTGGCCTGCCTCGGCAAGGGCGCTGGCCCACCCCAGGTAGGCTTCCTCCGTGGGGGAAAGCTCCGCCGCCTTGGCAAAGGCCTCCGCTGCCTCCTTGGGCTTTCCCAGGCGCAGGTACACCTGGCCCAGGTTGTAATGGCCCTCGTAACGTTCGGGGAAAACCCGGACCATCTGGTCAAAGGCGAAGCGGGCCTCCTCGAGGCGGCCCAAGCGGAAGAGGCTCACCCCAAGGCCCAAGTGGGCCTCGAGGCGGCCATAGTCCTGGGCCAGGGCCTCCTCATAAGCCAGGACGGCTTGGGCATACTCCCCGGCCTTGAACAAGGACTCCGCCCGCTCCCAAGCGGGTTGTGCCAAAGCCAGACCGAGCCCCAGGAGAAGGGTTAAGGCTTTGGGAAAAGGTCTCGTCATAAGGGCCTCCAAACCCGTCGTTGCCTTAAGCATAGCACAGCTCCAGGGGAAGGGCCTTTGCTATTCTAAGGACGTGGGTTCTTCCGGCAAGGCCCTGGACCTGGATGTCCCCCGGGTGCTGGTGCTGAACGCTGCCTACGAGGTAATGGGGCTTGCCAGCATCAAGCGCAGCGTCCTCCTGGTGCTCTCCGGTGGGGCGGAGATGCTTTCGGAAAGCGGGCGCTACCTGCACACCCCCTCCACCCGGATCCCCGTCCCCAGCGTCATCCGCCTGAAGCGCCTGGTGCGGCGAGGGCCAAGCCGCATCCCCCTAAACCGTCGCAACATCCTGAGGCGGGACCGCTACACCTGCCAGTACTGCGGCCGCCAAGGAGGGGAGCTCACCGTGGACCACGTGCTTCCCCGAAGCCGGGGTGGCCGGAGCACCTGGGAGAACCTGGTGGCCGCCTGCCGCCCCTGCAACCTGAAGAAGGGGGACCGCACCCCCGAGGAGGCGGGAATGCGCCTATTGAAGCTCCCCCGGGCGCCCAGGGCGCCCCTTTTCCTTTCCGACCTGAAGGAGATCCCCCCGGACTGGCAGCCCTACCTCGAGGCCCTCTTGAGGTAAAGCACCCCCACCCCGGGCACCTCCGCCTGGCCCAGGAAGCGCCTCCCCGTGAGGAGGTCTCGCCACTCCCCCGGGGGCAGGGGCAGGATCTCAGGGGCCTGGCCGTTGTTGAAGGCCAGGAGCAGGGCCCCCTCCCCCTGCCCCCGCCAGAAGGAGAGGAGGGACCCCTCGGCCAGGTGGGTGGCGAAGGCCCCCGCCCGCAGGGCAGGCTCCTCCCGCTTGAGCCGCGCCAGGGCCCGCACATAGCCCCGCATCTCCTCCGAGCAGGCCCCCCAGGGAATGGGGCGCCGCTGGAGATCGTGGGGCTCCCGCTCCCCCAGAAGGCCGCACTCCTCCCCCTGCCAGACCACGGGCACCCCGGGGAGGGCGAAGAGGAGGGCCAGGGCCAGCCGGGCCCGGGCCAGGTCCCCCCCGAGGTCGGAGAGGAGGCGGGAGGTGTCGTGGGAGCTCACCAGGTTGAAGCCCATGGCCGCGGCCGCCTCCGGGTAGAGGGCGTAAACCTCGGCCAGCTCCCTCAGGGCCCTGGGCCCCCCGAAGAGGGCGGGGTGGAGGCCCCGGGCGTAGCGCAGGACGATGTCCCGGCCGAGGGCATAGTTCATCAGGCTGTCGAAGGTGTCCCCCCGCACCCAGCGGGGGGCCCGCTCCCAGATCTCCCCCACCAGGTAGACCTCGGGGTCCACCGCCCGCAGGCGGAGCCTGAGCTCGCGGAAAAAGGCCTCGGCGTTGAGGAGCTCCAAGGGGGCGTCCACCCGCACCCCCCGGAAGCCGAAGCGCACCCAGTGCTCCGCCACCCCGAAGAGGTAGGCCTGGACCTCCGGGTTCAGGGTGTTCAGCTTGGGCAGGCTGGCCACCCCCCACCAGCTTTCGTAGGCGGTGGGGTCCCCGGGGCGGAAGGGGTAGCGCCGGATGAAGTACCAGTCCCAGTACGGGGAGGCGGGCCCCCGGCGCACCACGTCCTGGAAGGCGAAGAAGCCGAGCCCGGTGTGGTTGGGGACAAAGTCGAAGATCACGCGGATGCCCAAGGCCTCGGCCCGCCGCAGGAGCTCTCCCAGGAGGGCCTCATCCCCCAGGTGGGGGGCCACCCGCAAGGGGTCGTGGACGTCGTAGCCGTGGGCGCTCCCCGCCAGGAAGATGGGGTTCAGGTAGAGGAGGCCCACCCCCAGCTCCGCCAGGTAGGGGAGGTTCTGCAGAATCCCCTGCAGGTCGCCGCCGTAGTACTGGTGGCAGCAGTGCATGGGCCCTGGAGGATCCTCCCAGCGGGAGAGGTAGGGCCTGGGTCCGCCCCGCTCCTGCCAGACCAGGTTGTAGCGGAACTCGCTGTGCTCCAGGGCCAGGGCGTCGTTGCTGGGGTCGCCGTTATGGAAGCGGTCGGGGAAGATCTGGTACCCCACCCTTCCCTCCAGCCAGGGGAGGGCCCGGAAGGGATGGGCGGGGGGCAGGAAGGGGCCGAGCAGCCGCTCCCCCTCCGGGGTGCGCAGGCGGATCTGGTAGGGCCGGGCCTCGGGGAGAACCCCCCGCCAAACCTCCCGCCCCGGCAGGGAGAGCTGCCGGGCCATGGGCCAAGCCCGCCCCTCCTGGAGGAGGTGGGCCTCCCGGACCTCCCCCGCCGCCGCCTGGAAGCGCACGGAATACCCTTGGGGCAGGGCGGAGAACTGGGCCGGGTCTTGCGGATCGTGGCTCTGGGCCAGAGCCAGCGCCAGGAGGAGGAATACGCTTTGGAAGCGCTTCATACCCCGAGTTTACCGCCGCACGGTGAGGAGGACCGCCAGGAGGACCAGCAAGGCCCCCAGGTAGCCCAAGGGGGAAAGCACCTCTCTAAAGAGGAGAAAGGCGAACAGGTTGGCCACCACGGGCTCGAGGGTGGCCACCACGCTGGCCCGGGTGGCGGGAAGGCGCTTCAACCCCGCGTAGTAGGCCAAATAGGCCCCGTACGTGGAAAATACCCCCAAAAAGAGCAAGGCTTCCATGGCCCTTGGGCTCAAAGGAGCAAACTCTACCCAGGGCAGAAGCCCCAAGGCCCCCACGGGCAGGGCGTAGAGGAAGAGGGTGGGGGTGGCGTAGCGGGGAAGGTAGAGCTTGCCAAAGATGTAGTAAAGGGCATAGGTGAAGCCGGAAAGGAGCCCAAAGAGAAGGGCAAGGTACAGAACCCGTACCCCACTTCCTCCCCCCACGCCCATAAGCCCCACCCCCAGCAGGGTCAGGGCCACCGCCAAAAGGCCAGTGCGGTCCAAGGGCTCCTTCAGGATCAACAGGGAAAGAAGGGCCACCCAGGCCGGGGCCGTGTACAGGAGGACGGAGGCCAAGGCCGCCCCCCCGTAGACCACCGCCAGCTGATAGGAACCGTAGAAGAGGGAAACCCCCACCAGGCCGAAAAGAAGGAGGGGCAAGGCATCCCGCCTTTCCACCCTGACCTGGCGCAGGAGCAGGGCGTGCAGGCCGAAGAAGACCCAGGCGATGCCCGCCCGGAAGAAGGCCACGGCCAGGGGGGCAAGCCCCTCCTGAAAGGCCAGGCGGCTTATGGGACCGATGAGACCCCAAAGGAAAGCAGCCAGGAGCAGGTAGAGGTAGCCCATGGGCAAGAGTGTATAATCCCCCGTGTCCTATGGAGGCTGACCTATGAGCGCGCGGACCCTTTTTGTCCTCCTTTTCCTTCTTCTTTTGGTCCTCTTCTCCTGGCTCAACTGGGGAGAGATCACCAAACCCACCTCCTTGTCCCTGGGGCTCACCCGGATTGAAGCCCCTTTGGGCTTGGTCCTGGTGGTGGCTTTGGGGATAGTTTCCCTCCTCTACCTCATCTTCACCATCGGCTTGGAAACCGCAGCCCTGCTGGAGGTGAGGCGCTACGCCCGGGAGCTTCTCCACTACAAGAAGCTGGCCGAGGAAGCGGAAGAAAGCCGTTACACCGAGCTCAGGCGCTACCTGGAAGAGGAACTCAGGCGGCTTTCGGAAGTGGAAAGGGAGGAGATCCGGGCCCTCGAGGCCCGCCTGGCGGAAACCCTGGAAAAGCACGGGAACACCCTGGCCGCCTATATTGGCGAGCTGGAAGACCAGCTCCTAAGGCTCCTCCGGGGACGGGGAGGAGAGAACGAGTAATACCACCCCACGCGGACTTTGTCCGCATGGGGGCCCCGGTGAAAGGGTATCCAAGGCCCTCGCCAGGTGAAGGGAGGGAAGGTTTCAACAGCAAGGGGTATAAGCGCCGGTAACCCATCCCGGGGCCCGACGCTCACGGGCATCCTTCCCTTTTTTCGGCGCTCCTACTCCACCAGCTCCACCAGGGCCAAAGGCGCCCCATCCCCCCGGCGGCGCTCCGCCAGCTTCAGCACCCGGGTGTACCCTCCGGAGCGGTTCTGGTACTTGGGGGCGATCTCGTCGAAGAGCTTCCGCACCAGCTTCACGTCCTGCAGGTCGCGGAGCACCAGGCGGCGGGCGTGCAGGTCCCCCCGCTTGGCCAGGTGGATGAGGTGATCCACGAAGCCGGTGAGTTCCTTGGCCTTGGGCAGGGTGGTGGTGATGCGGCCGTGGGTGAGAAGGCTTTTGGCCTGGTTGCGGTAAAGGGCCAGGCGGTGGGAAGAGTGACGGTTCAGCTTTCTTCCAGACTTCAGGTGGCGCATGGTCTCACTCCTTTAGGGCGAATCCCTTTTTGGCCAAAGCCTCGCGGATCTCCTCGAGGCTCCTTTCCCCGATGCCGGGGATGTTCTTGAGGTCCTTGAGGTTCAAGGCCAAAAGCGCCCGCACCGACTCAATCCCCTCCTCCTTGAGGCTATGGAGAACCCGGGTGGAAAGCCCAAGCTCCTCCAGGGGCAGGTCCAGGTCCTCCTCCCCTTCCGTGCGCTCCGCCGGGACCGGCTCCGGAGTGGGCAGGGCGGAGGCCTGTGGGTTGGCGAAGTAGGAAAGGTGCTCCTTGAGGATCTCCACCGCCTGGTTCAAGGCCTCCAAGGGGGTGACGGAGCCATCCGTCCAGATCCGCAGGGTTAGCTTATCCAAGTCGGTACGCTGGCCAAGCCGGGTATCCTCCACCTGGAAGGCCACCCGGCGCACGGGGGAGAAGATGGCATCCACGGGGATGGAGTTGATGCGGTCCTTGATGCCGTGGCGCTCGGCGGGCACGTACCCCACACCCCGGTCCACCCGCACCTCCATGTAAAGCTTACCCCCCCTGTCCAAGGTGGCGATGGTGAGGTCCGGGTTCAGGATCTCCGCATCGGGGGGCACCACGAAATCCCCCGCCTTGACCACCTTGGGCCCTTCCGCCTTCAGGACCAAGGTGGTGGTCTGCATCTTGGGGTCCAGGAAGCGCACCACCAGCTCTTTGAGGTTCAGGATGATCTCCACCACGTCCTCCTTGACCCCAGGAATGGTGGAGAACTCGTGGAGGACATCCTCAATGTAGACGCTGGTGACCGCGGTCCCGGGGATGGAGGAAAGGAGAATCCGCCGCAAGGGGTTGCCCAGGGTGACGCCGAATCCCCGCTCCAGGGGCTCCAGGACAAACTCCCCGTACTCCCGCCCCTGGGTGCGCACCGTGAAGACCGGGGCCTTCAGCTTGCTCTCTAACATAGACCTCCTTGCCAGCACACATGGGCCCAGCCCAGCCGGGCCCCTTTAGGGCTACCTGGAGTAGAACTCCACCACCAGCTGCTCGTTCACGGGAAGCGCCAGGTCCTCCCGATCGGGCAGGCGCAGGAACTTACCCTTCATTCCCTCCACATCCAAGGAGAGCCAGGGGCCCACCTTGCGGCCCTTCATGGCCTCGAGGTTCTCCCGGATGAAGGCCAGGTTGCGGCTACCCTCGGCGATGGCGATCTCATCCCCCGGCTTCACCCGGTAGGCGGGAAGGTCCACCCGGCGGCCGTTCACGGTGATGTGGCCGTGGCGCACCATCTGCCGCGCCTGGCGGCGGCTAGCGGCGAAGCCCAGCCGGTAGACCACGTTGTCCAAGCGGGACTCCAGAAGCCCCAGGAAGACGGTACCCGTAACCCCCTTCTTGCGGCTTGCCTCCTCAAAGAGGTTACGGAACTGGGTTTCGGAGATCCCGTAGATGCGGCGGAGCTTCTGCTTCTCCCTCAGGCGCACCGCATAGTCGGAAGGGCGGCGGGTGCGCTTCTGCCCGTGCTGCCCTGGAGGGTAGGGACGGCGCTCCATGGCGCACTTGGGGCTGTAACAACGCTCCCCCTTTAGATAGAGCTTGACTCCTTCCCGGCGGCAAAGACGGCAAACTGGACCAATGTAACGACCCATCTTCTCCTACTCCTTATGAAGCCTTGCGGAACTTCTTCTTGGGCCGGCAGCCGTTGTGGGGCACAGGGGTGTCGTCCACAATGGACTTCACCTGCAAGCCCGAGGCCTGGAGGGCCCTGATGGCCTGCTCCCGGCCCGCCCCGGTGCCGCGCACGATCACGTCCACGCTCTGCATGCCGTAGGCCATGGCCTTCTTGGCCGCATCCATGGCCGCAAGCTGGGCGGCGTAGGGCGTGCCCTTGCGGCTCCCCTTGTAGCCGATGACCCCACCCGAGGACCAGGTGATGGGGTTGCCGTCCGGGTCAGTGATGGTGACGATGGTGTTGTTGTAAGAAGCGTGGATGTACGCCTTCCCGCTGGCCACCTGCCGTTTGACTTTCTTCTTGGTCGCTTTTCTGGCCATACTCTCCCTCAGCTTTAGGAGTATCCACTGGCCCTAGAACTACTTCCTAGGGGCTTTCTTCTTGCCCGCCACAGTCTTGCGGGGTCCCTTACGGGTACGGGCATTGGTGCGGGTGCGTTGCCCCCTCACCGGCAATCCACGGCGGTGGCGGAGGCCCCGGTAGCAGCCGATATCCATGAGGCGCTTGATGTTGGCGGCCACCTCAGCCCTGAGCTCACCCTCCAGCTTCCAGGTGTTCTCCACGTACTCCCGAAGGCGCACCACCTCCGCCTCGGTGAGGTCCTTCACCCGGGTTGCCGGATTGATGCCCGTCTTCTCCAAGGCCTCCTTGGCCCGGGCCGGCCCTACCCCGTAGATGTAGGTGAGGGCCACGTCCACCCGCTTGTTCCTGGGAATCTCCACACCTGCAATCCTCGCCACGTTCCCTCCTTACCCTTGCCGTTGCTTGTGCTTGGGATTCTCGCAGATCACGTACACCCGGCCGTGCCGGCGCACCACCTTGCACTTCTCGCACATCTTTTTAACCGATGCCCGTACCTTCATCTCGCCTCCTACTTCCTGTACACGATGCGGCCCCGTGTGGGGTCGTAGGGGGTAATCTCCACCACCACCCGGTCTCCGGGCAGGATGCGGATGTAGTGCATGCGCATCTTGCCCGAGATGTAGGCCAGGATCTCCGGTCCCGAATCCAGCTTCACCCGAAACGTGGTGTTGGGCAAAGCCTCGGTGACCACGCCTTCCGCCCGAATGGTGTCCTTCTCCTTCGCCATACCCCTCCTACCGCGCCCGCACAAGGGAAACCCCGGTGAGAAGCTCCGGGCCCTCTTCCGTCACCAAGACGGTGTTCTCGTAGTGGGCGGCGAGGTTGCCAGGTCCGGCGCTCGCCGTCCAGCCATCTTCCAATATTACCACAGAAGCCGGGCGTAGGGTGACCATGGGCTCGAGGGCCAGGGTCATGCCAGGCCGGATCTTGGGGCCCGTTCCCGGTTTGCCGAAGTTGGGTAGCTGCGGGTCCTCGTGGATCTCTCGCCCTACCCCGTGGCCCACGAACTCCCGCACCACCCCATAGCCACGGCTTTCCAGAAACGTCTGCACCGCATGGGCCACATCCCCGATGCGGTAGCCAGGCCTAAGGTACTTCATCCCTTCCCAGAAGGCGGCCTCGGTATCCTGGATGAGCCTTTCCGCCTCCGGGGAAACCCTACCCACGGGAAAGGTGCGGGCCATGTCGGCGGCAAACCCCCCGTAGATGAGGCCCACATCCACGGAAAGGATATCCCCTTCCTTCAGGGGCTCCTCCGAAGGGATGCCGTGGACCACCACCTCGTTCACCGAGGTGCAGAGCGTGGCGGGAAACCCGTAAAGACCCAGGAAGGCCGGCTTGGCCTTGCGCTTTTTTATGGCCTCGAGGGCGATCCGGTCCAGCTCCTTGGTGGTGATGCCCGGCTCCACATGCCGGGCTACCTCCTCCACCACCTCGGTGAGGAGGGCCCCCGCCTCCCGCATGCGTTCAATCTCCCATGGACTCTTCAGCTTGATGGCCATCAGATTCCCAGGGCTGCCCGGATGCGGGCGTAGACCTCATCGGGGGTACCCAGGCCGTCCACCCGCCTTAAGGCACCCGTTTTTTCATAATACTGCACCAAGGGCTCGGTTTTCTCCCGGTAGACCCGGAGCCGGTGCCGGATGGTCTCCTCGTTGTCGTCCGAGCGCCCCTCGAGCTCCGCCCGCTTGAGCATACGGGCGATGAGTTCGTCCTCCGGCACCTCCACCAGCACCACCCCAAGGAGCCGGGTCCCGGTGGCTTGAAGCAGGTGGTCCAGGGCCTCCGCCTGGGGCAAGGTGCGGGGGAAGCCATCGAAGATCACCCGCTCCGAAAGCTCCTCCCGAATAAGGGCCAGGATGAGCTCATCCGGAACCAGGTCCCCCCGGTCCATGATGGGCTTCACCTCCTGCCCCAGGGGTGTGCCCCGGGCCACATGGTCCCGCAGGATGTCCCCAGTGGAGAGTTTCTTAAAGCCCAGCTCCTCCGCCAGCCTGGCCGCCTGGGTGCCCTTTCCCGCCCCCGGCGGCCCCAAGAAGATCACCGCTTCCCCCATCCTCCCCCCTAACGCGTGCGGCCGCGGATGCGGCCCTTGGAAAGGAACCCCTCGTAGTTCCTCAGCATCAGCTGGCTCTCAATCTGCCTGAGGGTGTCCAAAGCCACGCCCACCACGATGAGAAGGCCGATGCCGGAAAAGGCGATGCTCTTCACCCCGGTGAGGTTCTGGATGATCTGGGGCAAGGCCGCCACCAAGCCCAGGAAGAGGGCCCCCCAGAGGGTCAGTCGGGAAACGATATGCTCCAAGAACTTCACCGTGGGCTCGCCTGGGCGGATGCCCGGGATGAACCCCCCGTATTCCCGGAGGCTTTCCGCAATCCGCTTGGGGTCGAACTGGACCGCGGTGTAGACGTAGGTGAAAAGGACGATGAGCACCACCTCGATGAGGAGACCAGAGAGATGGGTGGGGTTGAAGAAGTTGGCGATGGCCTGGAGCACCTGGTTGTCCTGGAAGGGGGCGGTGAGGAAGATGGGAATCTGCAAAATGGCGGCAGCGAAGACGATGGGGATGACACCGGCAGCGTTCAGCTTGATGGGGATGTAGGTGGCCTGCCCCCCATAGACCCTCCTGCCCACCACCTTTCTGGCGTACTGGACGGGAATGCGCCTTTCCGCTTGCTGCACCGCTGCCATCCCGGCAAAGGCCAAGACGATAAAGGCCAGGAAAAAGAGGAAGGCCACCAGGTTGACCTCCCCGGTGCGGATGAGCCCCGCGGTGCGGAAAAGCTGCGGCAGCCAGTCCACCACAATCCCGGCAAAGATGATCATGCTGGTGCCGTTGCCGATGCCGTACTCGGTGATGCGCTCCGCCATCCACAGGAGGAGGGCGATCCCCGCCACCTGGGTGACCACCACCACCAGCCAGAAGAAGGGCCCGGGGGCCCAGCCGGGGAGGAGGAAGCGCCCCCCGTCTGCCCCCAGGAACGCCGTGGCCAAGAAGAAGCCCTGGAAGGCCCCCAGAGCGATGCCGCCGATGCGGGTGTACTGGTTGATGATGCGGCGCCCCTCCTCTCCCTCCTTGGATAGCTTCTCCAGGGCAGGGATGACGTTTACCAAGAGCTGCATGATGATGGCGGCGGTGATGTAGGGCATGATGCCCAGGGCAAAGATGGAAAAGCGCTCAAAGTTGCCGCCAGAGAAGAGGTTAATGATCCCGAAGACCCCACCCTGGGTGGTGCGCAAAAACTCCTGGATCTTGTCCAGGTCCACCCCGGGGGTAGGGATGAAGGCCCCCAGGCGGTAGGCGGCCAGCACCAGCAGGGTAAAGAGGATGCGCTGACGCAGCTCGGGGATGGCTAGGGCGCTCCGGAAGGCCTTCAGCATCTTAGGCCTCCAAAAGAACCGCTTCGCCGCCTGCAGCCTTCAGCTTCTCCAGGGCGCTCTTGGAAAAGGCGTGGGCCACCACCCTAAGGGGCTTGGCCTCCCCTTCCCCCAGCACCTTAAGCCGGTAACCCTTCTTTAGGATTCCCGCCTGGACCAGCACCTCCGGGGTCACCTCCCCGTCGAAGCGGGCCAGGTCCCTCAGGTTCACCCCCTGGTACTTGGGCCTCTTGATCTCCCCGGGCACCTGTCCCTGCATGCCCCGCTTAGGCAGGCGCATCAGGGTGGTGGAGCGCCCCCCCTCAAAGCGGCGGGGGTCCTTGACCCCGCCGGAGCGGGACTTCTGCCCCTTGTGCCCCCGGGTGGCCGTCTTACCGTGGCCGGAGCCGGGGCCCCGCCCCACCCGCTTCCGCCTCTTGTTGGCCCCAGGATTGGGTTTTAGATCGGTAAGCTTCATTCCAGCACCTCCACCCGCACAAGGTGGGCCACCTTCTTGATGTTCCCCCGTATGGCGGGATGGTCTTCAAAGACCTTTTCCTTGTGGAGCTTGGTCAGCCCCAGGGCCTTCAAGGCCGCCTTCTGGTCCTTGGGATACCCAATGGGGCTTTTCACCAGCTTAACCTTAAGCTTGGCCATCACTCCTCACCGCCTTTCCGCAGGCGCTCCACATCCTGCTTGGTCTTAAGCTGCCTGAGGGCCTCCATGGTGGCGTAGGCGATGTTGATGGGGTTGCGGCTCCCCAGCTCCTTGGTGAGGATATCCGTGATCCCCGCAAGCTCCAGGATGGCCCGGGGCACTGCCCCCGCAATCACCCCCGTGCCCGGGGCCGCAGGCTTCAAGAGGATCTTGGAGGCCCCGTACTTTACCTCAATCTCGTGGGGAATGGTGCCGTTTTGGATGGGCACCTCCACCATGTTGCGGCGGGCGTAGTACCCCGCCTTCTGTACCGCTAGGGGCACCTCCTTGGCCTTGCCCAGGCCCAGGCCCACCCGGCCCTGCCGGTCGCCCACCACCACCAAGGCCCCGAAGCGGAAGCGGCGGCCGCCCTGGTAGGTCTTGGCGGTGCGCCGCACCAGGATCATCTTCTCTTCAAAATCGGTCTCGGGCATGCTTCCTCCTCGCTAGGCAACCTAGAACTCCAAGCCCCCTTCTCTGGCCCCTTCCGCCAGAGCCTTTACCCGGCCGTGGTACTTGTAGGGCCCACGGTCAAAAGCCACCTTGGTGATCCCCAGGGCCTTAGCCTTCTCCGCCAGGGCCCGCCCCACCTGCCGGGCCACCTCGGTCTTGTTACCCTTCAGCTTCAGGGCCAGGCTGGACTCGGCCACCAGGGTATGGCCCTTCTCGTCGTCGATGATCTGAGCGTAGATGTGTTTAAGGCTCCGGAAGACGGACAGGCGGAGCCGGCCCGTGCGCTTGATGCGGTTACGCACCCGGAACTTGCGTCGTTCGTATGCGGTAAGCCGTGCCATGTTTCCCCCTACTTCTTGGCCCCGGCCTTGCCGGGCTTAAGGCGGACGGGCTCGCCCGCGTAGTAAATGCCCTTCTCGTGGTAGGCGCTGGGCTTCTTAATGGCGCGCAGGTTGGCGGCCACCTGGCCCACCTTCTGCTTGTCTATGCCCAGAACGCGGATCTTGGTGGGCTCGGGCACCTCGAAGGTGATGCCCTCGGGGGGCTCCACCACCACGGGGTGGCTAAAGCCCACGGTGAGCTCCACCGCCCGTCCCACAAGCCGGGCCCGGTAGCCGATGCCCTTGATGAGGAGCTCCTTCACGTACCCCTCGGAAACCCCCTTAATGGCGTTGGCGATGAGGGTCCGGGTGAGGCCGTGCAGGCTCTTGTGCCGGCGCTCATCCGAGGGCCTTTCCACCCGCACCACCCCTCCATCCACCACCACCCGCATCTCCGGGGAGATGGGTACGGAAAGTTCGCCCTTGGGGCCTTTAACCTTGACGAGCCCCGGGGCCACCTCCACAGTGACCCCCTTAGGCAGGGGAATGGGAAGCCGGCCAATCCTAGACATCACCACACCTCGCAGATAAGCTCCCCGCCCACGCCCAGACGCCGGGCCTCCCGGTCGGTAAGGACGCCCTTGGGCGTGGACAGGATGGCAATCCCCAGGCCGCGGCGCACCCGAGGAATCTCCTTGACCCCCACGTACACCCGCCTTCCAGGACGGCTGATGCGGCGGATCTGGTTGATGACCTGTTCGGGCCGGGGATCCGGCCCCTGACGCCGGGGTCCGTATTTGAGGTAAATCCGCAACACCGGCTTGCCGTCCACCTCCACCCGCTCGTACCCCTTGATGAAGCCCTCCCGCGCCAGGATCTTGAGGATCTCCTCCTTGAAGCGGGAGGCGGGTACCTCGGTGCTCTCCTTGTAGACCCGGGTGGCGTTACGAATCCGGGTCAGCATGTCGGCAATGGGGTCCGTCAACATTTCCTCTCTCCTTTTACCTCACTCCTGGACCATGCGGTCTCGAGGGAACCCCCTCGACCAGCCACGGCCTACCAGCTGGCCTTCCTCACCCCGGGAAGCTGCCCCTTGTGGGCCAGCTCCCTAAGGCAAATCCGGCAGAGCCCGAAGTAGCGGTACACGCTCCTGGCCCTCCCACAGCGCACGCAACGGGTGTAGGCCCGCACTTTGAACTTGGGAGTACGCTTGGCCTTTTCGATCAACGCTTTTCTCGCCATGCTCGCCTCACTTCCGGAAGGGGAAGCCCAAGAGTTCTAGAAGGGCCTTGGCCTCCTCGTCGGTCCGGGCGGTGGTCACAACCGCGATGTCCATGCCCCGAAGGGCGTCCACCATGTCGTAGGTGATCTCCGGGAAGATGAGCTGCTCCCTCAACCCCAGGTTGTAGTTGCCGCGGCCGTCAAAGCTGTTCGGGTTCACCCCGCGGAAGTCGCGGATGCGGGGAAGGGCCACGGAAAGGAGCTTCTCCAGGAAGATCCACATCCGGTCGCCGCGCAGGGTAACCTTAAGGCCGATAGGCATCCCCTTGCGGAGCTTGAAGTTGGAGATGGACTTCTTGGCCCGGGTTATGGCCGGCTTCTGGCCGGTGATGAGGGCCAGTTCATGAGAAGCCTTCTCCAGGATGCGGGCATCCTCCTTGGCCTCCCCCAGCCCCTGGTTGATCACCACCTTCTCCAGCCGAGGCACCTCCCAGATGTTCTGGTAACCGAAGCGGCGGATGAGCTCGGGCCGGACCTCCTCGTAGTATTTCCTTTTTAGCGCCACATCCAGGGGCATCTTACTCCTCCACGTCCAAAGATCCGCCACACTTGGCGCAAACCCGGATCTTGCGGCCATCCTCTAGAAATTTCTTGCGCACCCGGGTGGGCTTGCCGCACGCGGGGCAGATGGGGCGCACCTTGGAGGCATGCAGGGGTGCTTCCTGCTCCACAAAGCCACCCTGGGGGTGCTGGGGACTCACCCGCACCGCCTTCTTAACGATGTTCACCCCCTCCACGATGACCGCTCCTCTCTTGGGCAACACAGCCTTCACCTTGCCCACCCGGCCCTTGTACTTGCCGGAGGCCACCAAAACCGTGTCTCCCTTCTTTACGTGCACCTTGGCCCGCATTAGAGCACCTCCGGAGCCAGGGAAACGATCTTCATGAAGCCCTTCTCGCGCAACTCGCGGGCCACGGGGCCGAAGACGCGGGTGCCGCGGGGCTCCAGCTGGTTGTTGATGATGACGGCGGCGTTGTCGTCAAAGCGGATGGCGGAGCCATCGGGGCGCTTAACCTCCTTTTTGGTGCGCACCACCACCGCCTTCACCACGTCGCCTTCCTTCACCGCCCCTCGGGGGATGGCCTCCTTGACGCTGGCCACAATGATGTCCCCCACGGTGGCGTACTTGGCGTTGGAGCCCTTAAGCACGCGGATGCACATGATCTTGCGGGCCCCGGTGTTGTCGGCCACCTCCAGATAGGTCTGGGGCTGGATCATGCCTTACCTCCCCTCTTGGAAAGGCTGGCGTAGTTCTGCCTACGCACCAGGTACTTTTCCACCAAGTCCAACCTTCCCCCCTCCACCAGGCGCAGCACCCGCCAGCGCTTGCGCTTGGAGATGGGGCGGGACTCGATGATCTCCACCACGTCCCCCACCTTGTACTTCTCCTCAGGATCATGAGCCAGGTACTTTTTGGAGCGCTTGATCACCTTGCCGTAGAGGGGGTGGGGAAACTGGCGCTCCACCAAGACCGTGACGGTCTTCTGCATCTTGTCGCTCACCACCACCCCGGTCAGCACCTTCTTAGGCATTGGCCCTCCTCCTCTCATTCAGGATCGTGAGGAGCCGGGCGATGAGGCGCCGGGTCTCCCGGATCCTGTGGTTCTGGGAGAGCTGGCCGATGGAGGCCTGGAAACGAAGCTCCATCAGCTCCCGCTTCTTCTCCCGAACCAGCTTCTCGATCTCACTGGAAGAGAGCTTGCGGATCTCACTGGGCTTCATCGTAGGCGTCCCTCCTCACGATCTTGGTCTTGATGGGAAGCTTGTGGCCGGCGATGCGCAAGGCCTCGAGGGCCTGCTCCTCCGTGACGCCCGCCACCTCGAACATCACCCGGCCGGGCTTCACCACCGCCACGTACCCTTCCACGTTGCCCTTACCCTTACCCATCCGCACCTCGAGGGGCTTTTTGGTATAGGGCTTGTCGGGGAAGATGCGGATGAAGATCTTGCCCCCGCGGCGGAAATGGCGCACCATGGCCACACGGGCGGCCTCGATCTGCTGGGAGGTGATCCAGGCGGGCTCCATGGCCACCAGGCCATAGTCCCCAAAGGCCACGTAGTCCCCCCCCTTGGTGGCCCCCTTCAGGCGACCCCGGTGCTGCTTGCGGTACTTCATGCGCCTGGGCATCAACATGGCCTACTCCTCCTTCTTCACACGCACCGCTGGGCGGCGGCGGCGGGGCTTTTCCTCCGCCCTCGGCCCCTCGGGGCGGACCTTGGGCTTCTGTCCACCGATCACCTCGCCCAGGAACACGTAAGCCTTGACCCCCAGCACCCCGTAGGTGGTGCGGGCCAAAGCGAAACCGTAGTCTATGTTAGCACGAAGGGTGTGAAGGGGCACCCGGCCCTCCGCGGCCCACTCGGTGCGGGCCTGCTCAGCGCCGCCGATGCGGCCGGAGACGATCACCTTGGCTCCCTTAGCCCCCGCCTCCATCACCCGCTGCACCGCCTGCTTGATGGCCCGCCGCACGGCAAAGCGGCGCTCGATCTGCTCCGCCACCCGTTGGGCCACCAAAGGTGCGGAGAGGTTGGGGTTGTGGATCTCCTGGACGTTCAGGGCCACGTTCTTGCCGGTGAGCTGGGAAAGGGTGTCCCTCAGGACCTTGATCTTCTCCCCGCCCCGGCCGATGACCACACCCGGCTTGGCCACGTGCACGGTCACAGCCACGTTGTCCGCGGCCCGCTCGATGTCGATGCGGGCCAAACCAGCCGGGTAGAGCTCCTTGGTGAGGACCTCGCGGATCTTCTGGTCCTCCAGGAGGAGGTGGCGGTACTGCTTCTTGCCCGCATACCAGCGGGACTCCCAGTCCCGGGTGATGCCGAGCCTGAACCCAATGGGGTGGATCTTATTTCCCATGTTTCTCTCCCAAGATCACCGTGATGTGGCTGGTCCTCTTCTTGATGATGTCCGCCCGGCCCCGGGCCCGGGGAAGCACCCTTTTCAAAGCGGGCCCCTCGTCCACAAAGGCCGCCTTCACGAAAAGCCGGTCCTCCAGCATGTCGTGGTTGTTGACCGCATTGGCGGCGGCGGACTCCAGCACCTTGGCCACGTAATAGGCCCCCCGCTTGTTGGTGTAGCGCAGGATGGCGCGGGCCTCCTCGAGGCTCTTCCCCCGGATCAGGTCCACCACAAGGCGGACCTTTCTGGGGGAGATGCGCACATAACGGGCAATGGCTTTCGCTTCCATGGCTACTTCTTCTTGGTGGCCTTAGCCTCTTTCCCGTGCCCCCGGTAGGTGCGGGTGGGGGCAAATTCTCCCAGCTTGTGCCCCACCATGTTCTCGGTGATGTAGACGGGCACATGCTGCTTGCCGTTGTAGACCGCAATGGTATGGCCCACCATCTCGGGGACGATGGTGGAGCGGCGGCTCCAGGTCTTGATGAGCCGCTTCTCCCCCTTGGCGTTGAGCTCCAGCACCTTCTCCAAGAGGTGGTCGTCTACGAATACGCCCTTCTTCAAGCTACGCGGCATGGCTCACCTCACTTCTTGCGGCGGGCGATGATGAAGCGGCTGGAGGGCTTGCGCCGCTTCCTGGTCTTAAGCCCCTTGGTCTGCCAGCCCCAAGGGGAGGCCGGGGGACGGCCCCGAGGCGCCCGGCCCTCACCACCGCCGTGGGGGTGGTCCACCGGGTTCATGGCGGCGCCGCGCACATGGGGCTTGCGGCCCAGCCAACGGGTGCGCCCCGCCTTGCCCAGGACGATGTTCTTGTGATCGGCGTTGCCCACGGTCCCGATGGTGGCATAGCACTCCCCGTGCACCTTCCTAAGCTCTCCCGAGGGCAGGCGCAGGATCACGTAATCCCCTTCCCGGCCCTGAATCTGGGTGCCGGTGCCAGCAGAGCGGGCCAGCTTGGCCCCCTTCTTGGGCTCCAACTCCACCGCATGGACCACGGTGCCCACGGGGATAAAGCGGAGGGGAAGGGCGTTGCCCACCTGGATGGGAGCATCCGGCCCCGCCACCACCTGCTGGCCCACCTGCAGGCCCTCGGGAGCGATGATGTAGCGTTTCTCCCCGTCGGCGTAGTGCAGAAGGGCGATGCGGGCGGAGCGGTTGGGGTCGTACTCAATGGCCGCCACCTTGGCGGGGATGCCCGCCTTGTCCCAGCGCTTGAAGTCGATGATGCGGTAAAGCCGCTTATGGCCACCCCCCCGGAAGCGCACGGTGATGCGGCCCTGGTTGTTACGGCCCCCCGTCTTCTTCAGGGGCTTGACCAAGGACTTCTCCGGCTCGGTCTTGGTGATCTCGGAGAAGTCCGCCACCGTCATGAAACGGCGGCTTGGGGTGTAGGGTTTGAACTTCTTGACTGCCATCCTCTATGCCTCCCTTGCCGGATCAGGGCCGGGCCCCCCTCCCGGCGAGGTTTAGATGAGGCCCTCCAGGGCCTCGATCTTCTGCCCGGCAGCCACCTGCACGATGGCCTTCTTGCGGTCGGGGCGCTTGCCCAGGTAGCGGCCCAGGCGCTTCTTCTTGCCCCGCACCGTCATGGTGTTCACTCCCACCACTTTGACCTTAAAGGCCGCCTCCACGGCGTTTTTGATCTCCGTCTTGGTGGCCTTGGGGTGGACCCAGAAGGTGTACTTGCCCTCTGCGAAGCCGGCGTAAGCCTTCTCGGAAAGCACCGGGGCCAGGATCACGTCAAAGGCGGTCTTCATGCCTCACCTCCCGTGCGGGCCTGGAAAGCCTCCCAAGCCGCCAGGTCCATGACCAGGCGCTCGGTGCGCAGGATGTCGTAGACGTTTAACCCCTCCGGGGCCAGGGTCACCACCCAAGGGAGGTTCCGGGCAGCCCGGCGCACCAGCTCGCTGGCCGTCACCAGGAGCACGCTTTCCGAGCCGTCTAGTCCCGCACCCTTAGCCCAGGCCAGAAACTCCTTGGTCTTGCCGTTAACCCCGGCGAAGTCCTCCACCAAAAGGAGCTTGCCCTCCCGGGCCCGGTCGGCCACGGCCATGGCCAACCCCGCCTGCCGCACCTTCTTGGGCAGGGTGTAGCTGTAGTCCCTGGGCTTAGGACCGAACACGGTACCACCCCCCACGAAGATGGGGGCGCCGATATCCCCGTGGCGGGCCCGCCCGGTGTGCTTCTGGGGATAGATCTTGCGGCCAGAGTAAGCCACCTCGCCCCGGGTCTTGGTGCTGGCGGTGCCCCGGCGCCTTTTCGCCAGCTGCCAGCGCACCACCTCCCATAGGAGGTGGGGGTTAACCTCCTGGGGGAGATCGGCGGCAAGCTCCCGCTTGCCGGAAGAGGAGAGAACAGGAATCTGGTACACCATGCCCTCCTTTACTTGGCCACCTTCTTGGTCTGGCGCACCAGCACCAGGCCTCCGTTGGGTCCCGGCACGGCCCCCTTGACCAAGAGGAGGTTTTCCTCGGGGATGACGTCCACCACCTCGAGGTTCATCACCGTGACCCGCTCGGCCCCGTAGCGGCCGGCCATCTTCTTGCCCTTATAGACCCGGCCCGGGGTCTTGCGGTTGCCGATGGACCCGGGGTGGCGGTGGATCTTGTGGGCCCCGTGGGAATCGGGGCCGCCAGCGAAGTTCCAGCGCTTCATCACCCCCGCCGTACCCCGGCCCTTGGAGGTACCGGTCACGTCTACCCGCTCGCCAGCCTTAAAGATTTCCACGGTCACCACGTCGCCCTCAGGGTTGAAGTCGCGGATCTCCTTCAGGATGCGCACCGGCCCCACCCCGGCCCGGGCGAAATGCCCCTTCATGGGCCGGTTGATCCGCTTGGGATTCTGGGGCAGGAAGCCCAGCTGGACCGCCGTGTACCCGTCCTTCTCCGGGGTCCGCCTTTGCACCACAGGGCAGGGCCCAGCCAGGATCACGGTGACGGGAATGGCCCGGTCCTCCCGGTAAATCCGGGTCATGCCCACCTTCATGCCCAGGATGCCCTTCATTTGCCACCCCCCACGGTCTTGATCTCAATCTCCACCCCGGTGGGCAGGTCTAAGGACATGAGGCTCTCGATGGTCTTGCGGTTGGGGTTCAGGATATCCACCAGGCGGTGGTGGGTGCGAAGCTCAAAATGCTCCCGGGAGTCCTTGTGCTTGAAAGGACCCCGGATTACGGTGAAGCGCCGCACCCGGGTGGGCAGGGGCACGGGACCCGAGACCTGGGCCCCGGAGCGCCGGGCGGCCTCCACGATCTTCTGGGCCGAGGCGTCCAGGGTCTTGTGGTCAAAGCCCCGTAGCTTGATGCGGATCTTGGGCATGCTTCACCTCACTCCAGGATCTTGGTGACCACGCCGGCGCCCACGGTC